>USLV01000014.1 GCA_900555705.1 uncultured Oscillospiraceae bacterium
GCCAACTCCTGCTCGGTCAGCCAGCCGTGATCCGGCGCGAACACGCCGTGGAATATGGTTTTCTTCGATGCGGACATCCCATCAACCATCCTCTCGTATATCTTGGAAAATTATAAATATATAAGGTATAAAACCTCATTTCGACTGAGCATTCATCTGTTGTTCAGTCTAACAACCGGTAAAAAACTTGTCAAGGCGAGAAGGTGTAAAAAAGAAGGAAAAGAATGAAGAAAAGAAGTTTCGAAGCAGCCAAACAGATAATTTGGCAAAAAACACAAAAACAAGTCCAGATACGCATTGGATTTTAACACATCATATTGACACACCCATTGTTCCGTGCTATGATTAGCATCGAATATGATAACATTCCAAACAGGATACGACGGTCGGCGACAGGCTTCTCCACATCGCCGACGATGTCCGCGCAGGATATGACTTCTTTTTCGACTCTCTTTGAGCCGTGAGAAGTCCCCTGCTTTTCTATTTCAAATGGGAGGTTAAACGGAATGAAACGCCTGCTATCCCTCGGGCTTGCTCTGTCTGTTCTGGTTTCCCTGGCCGCGCTGAGCGGCTGTAGCCGTTCGACAGACGAGCCTTCTCCCCCGGCCCCGACGGCGACGGGGGAGTCGATGCCCTCGAATCCAGAAGAAACCGCCCCCGGAGGCGAAGAGTCGTCCGGCTCTCCGGAATCGCCGGAGGCTACCGGTTCCGGGGAGTCTGGGGAAACTGCCAGCAACAACAAGACCAATCCGGTCGACGTGCCGCGCCCCTCCGGACAGACACCCGATAATCCGAATACGCCGACTCCTGCGCCGGACCAGACCAACGGTCAGGGACCGCAGACACCGTCGACCGCGAAGCCGGATGACGGCAAGCCCAGCGGAAAACCGGATGATCCCGCGCCGCCCCAAAAGCTGTATGCCGGCATTCGACCCGGTACAGCCGAGGCCGGTGTTTCGTTTGCTTCGCTGGCAAAAGCCCCGGCCGACAAGGCCGTCTCGGTCGGCAGCTCCACCAAACAATTCGGCCGGTTCCTGCTGACAACAGCGGACAACACCGGGCTGCCGTTCAATGTGGCCTGCTATCTGGGGGATTCTACGGTCTCTGCTGTTCTTCCGGCGGGGGTCGACCGCTCCAAAATGAAGGTGAATTTCACTTATTATGGCGACAAGGTGCTGTACAACGGCGCTGAGGCCAAATCGCAATCCACGGTTTTCAATTTCAACTCACCGGTCGACCTGACGCTCCGTGCCAAGGATGGCTCCACCAAGACGGTGACGGTGAAAATCGAAACACTGGCAACCGGGCTCCCCTCTGTCAGCGTCGCTACATCCGGCTATGCGGTGATCAATTCCAAGACGGAATATGTCAGCACCTCCTTCTATGTCGGCGGCGGCAATAAGAGTGCCTGCTCCTATGCGACGGCCAGCCCGGTGCGGACAACCGGTTCCATCAAGGGGCGCGGCAACACCACCTGGAACTTTGACAAAAAGGGTTATACCGTCAAATTCGACGTCCAGCAGTCCCTGCTGGGACTCGACGCCTCCAAGGACTGGACGCTGCTCGCGCTGCATCAGGACAAATCCCTGCTGCGCAATTATACAGCCGCCTATCTCTCCGAACAAATCGGCCTCGAATACACCATGCAGGTCCGGCTCGTGGACATGTGGCTTAACGGCGTCTACTCCGGCACCTATGCGTTGACGGAAAAAATCGAGCTGGAGCCAGCTCGTGTCGATATCACGAAATTTGATCCGAAGGCCGCCGTCAACAAGGTCGGCTATCTGATGGAATTCGACTACCATGTCAATGAGGTCAGCAGCACACAGAAGGCAAAATGGCAACCGCGCGGCAAGGGCTTCTATGACCCGGTCGCGGATGAGGTTTTTGTTCATCTGACGACTCTCGGCGATTGCTGGCTCGTCATTCGTTCCCCCGCGGCCAAAAACCTGACTGCGGCACACGTCAATTACGTTTATGGCGTAGTGGAAAACGCCATGAAAGCGCTGCAATCCGGCAATTATCAGACTGTTTCGGCCTATCTCGACGTCGAATCCTTTGTGCGCTGGTATCTGGTTGAGGAGTATATGAACAACACCGATTCTGCAATGCGCAGCGGCGTTTATATGTATCTCGATGTCGGCGGCAAGCTGACGCTCGGCCCGATCTGGGATTTCGATGAGAGTGCCGGCAACAGCACTGCGACTGAAAGTTCGTCGGCCCATCCGCTTTATAATGACAGCAACGGCTGGTTCAGCTATCTCTTCAAAATGGCCGAGCCGAAAGCGATGCTGAAGAGCAACTGGAATCGGTTGAAGACAGCAGCCGCCAAGCTGAACGGCGTCATTGACAGCGCTGCTTCCATGACACGCGTGTCGGCGGAGCTGAACTTCGAAAAATGGGATGTTCTCGGCAAGGCGGTCGGCACCAATCCCACCTCCATTGTGCGCGCGAATACATACGATCAGCAGGTGTCGCTGCTGAAATCTTATCTCTCCCAGCGCGTCGGCGCTCTGGACAGCTTTTACAGCAGTCTCTGATTTTTCTGTTCACAAGGAGTTATCATGAGTCAGGTATTCAACCGGTACGAAAAAAAGTACCTGCTGGACGAGGCCACTTACCGGGAAGTGCGCGCGCGTCTGGTCGGCCACATGGTGGCGGATAAATTCGGGGACAGCGACGGTAGTTATACCATCAACAATATCTATCTCGACACTCCCGACAACTGGTTCATCCGCTATTCCCTACAGCATCCCCGCTATAAGGAAAAGCTGCGTCTGCGGTGCTATGGCGAACCCGGAAATCAGTCTCCCGTCTATTTCGAAATCAAAAAAAAGATCAACCGGCGCGTCAACAAGCGCCGGATCGTCACCACCATGCCGCAGGCGCTGGAGCTGATTGAAACCCACCAGCCGCCTGAGGTGGAGGGACGCAACCGACAGGTTCTCGAGGAGATTGCCTATATTCTCGAGCAACGGGCGCCGGTTCCCAAGGTTGCGCTTTTCTATGACCGGCGTGCCTATTTCGTTCCGGAGGATAACGATCTGCGGATTACCTTTGATAAGAATATCCGCGCGAGACGTACCGAACTGGATTTTGACCACGGCTCGTACGGTTCGCTTGTGATTCCCCCGCGGCACTATATCATGGAGGTCAAGGTCGGCATGGCAATCCCGATCTGGCTGGCCAAAATCTTTTCCGAGCTGGGGCTTTCCCGCGTCAGCTTTTCCAAGTACGGTACGGAATACCGACAATATCTGCATAACCAATATCTCTTCGGCGAGTTTTCGCCGGAAAACACCTGAAGGAGGAGAACCCCACCATGATTTCTGACATCATATCCGAGCTGTTTTCCACATCCGCCACTTCGGCGACCGATCTGACCGATTTCACCGCGCAGCCCAGCGTTCTGGCCGACCAGCCGTTTCTAACCTTTATTGTGGTTGGTGTCTTTTGCTTTCTGTTTGGTGCGGTGATGGCGCTTGTCTATGCCAAAACGCAGCGCGACGAACCTGTCTCCACCAACTTCGCCCTGACGCTGGCCATGCTGCCGGCGGTGATCGGTCTGCTGGTACTGCTGGTCAGCGACAATGTCGCCCGCGCGTTCAGTCTGGCGGGTATCTTTGCTTTGGTTCGATTCCGGAGCGTACCGGGCGATCCGAAGGATCTCGCAGCAGTGGTGTTCACCATGGCGGTCGGTCTTGCCGCCGGCCTCAAGCTGCTGGCTTATTCTGCTGCCATCACGGCGTTGTTCGTTGTATTTATGGCAATCGGCTATGTCATCAAAACCATCAAGAGCAGCAACCGTCTTCGCTGCCGCCTGAAAATTACCGTCCCGGAGGATATGTGCTGGGACAAGACTTTCGATGAAGTGCTGGATAAATACACCAGACGCCATGTTCTCCAGCGGGTGAAGACCGTCGAGCTCGGCTCCTTCTTTGAGCTGGCCTACGATATTACGCTCCGTTCGGATGCAGATGACAAGGCACTGATTGACGATATCCGTCAGCGCAACGGCAATCTCACAGTCCTGCTTAACAAAAAGCCGGACTACGTATACGAGGCATAATCGATACCCGACAGAAAGGACTGGAATCCGCGATGCGGATTCCAGTCCTTTTATAATATCTGATCCTCTTCGCTTGGGATATATTCCAACACATCCTCCACGCGGCATTGCAGGATTCGACAAAGATCGTTCAGTGTCAGCGTGCTGATGCCCTTACCCTTGCGAATGCGATCAATGGTCGCGCTGCTGATCCGATAGTGATGGATCAACGTATAGGTTGTTTCCTGCCGCTCCCGCAGCGTTTTCCAAAAAGGTGTGTACGCAATCATGTCATCACCGTTTTTCAGCATACGGTATAGTTATATACTTGACAATAGTCGTAATTATGACTATAATCAAAGTGGTTATTGCCGAAAAATGGCTTTTAAAGGAGGAATCGCTTTGCAGATCGAGGAACAACAGATTCCCTGTCTGAACCGGGTCTATCGCCGCCTGGCCGGGGAAATTGGGCTGGAGGATACGCTGCGCGTATATGCGCTGTTCGCCGGCCGTCAGATCAATTTCCCGCAAAGGCTATTTCTGCGCCCCTATATTGTCGCCCAGATTCAGGCAGAATATACCGGCAAAAATGTCCGCGAGCTCGCGGAACGATACGAATATTCCGAACGCTGGATTCGGGAGATCGTGCAGGAACGGTTGGACGCTGACGTCCATCTCCAAAAAGCTGAAGACCGACAGCGCTGACATGCAATTTCGTATATCTTTTATACTTGTGCGGAGTTTCGGCCCAATTACGGAAAATTTAATCGAAAAAACAGCAATTCCCCATTGACAAATATCATCTCCCGAAGTATAATATAAAAGCTGTAATCAACAGAATATACTTCGGGGTGTAGCTCAGTTTGGTAGAGCGCTTGGTTCGGGACCAAGAGGCCGTGTGTTCAAGTCACATCACTCCGACCAGAAAGACAGATGCGGATCTATATTCGTATCTGTCTTTTTTGCGTAGCTGTGGCCGTTTTGCTGTCGGCTATCAGGGCCGCTATCGGACATCTTTATACCTACGCTTGTTGCCTGATCGCTCCAGATATGACCGCAAAATCCCTCCTCATGCCGGACTTGCCGTTCTGCTCGAGGAGGGATTATCTATACATCTTCCTGTTGTCCTATTTTCGATATTCCGCAATATCGCTTAGGGAACAATCCAGAATTTCACAGAGAAAATTCAACGTATAGGTGCTCACATTTTCATTTTTCCGAAGGCGATCCAACTGTCCTGTACTGATATTAAACTCCTTTATCAATTTGTATTGCGATATGCCTTTCGCTTTCATCACTTTCCACAAGCCATCAAACACAATCATATATGCCCTCACCGTTTCGTTAAGATAATCTCAAGCTATATGATTGCCCAGGGATTGACAATTGCCCATATTCGGGCTATAATTTACTGTAGTAGTCGTTTTTAGACGAAAGACAAGCCTTTAATAGGAAGTCAAATCAGAAGGAGTGTGTAGAAAATGAAATGTCAAAACTGCGGAAGCGAGTTCGATAGCAACATTTGTCCAAAATGTGGAACACAGATGACACAGCCCCAGCGAAATAATCCTACAGAGCAACAAGATGTACCGCCCCAACCATATGGGCAGACAGCGTATCTGCCTCCAAAGAAGAGACTGAAATGGTGGAAACTTTTACTTATTATCCTAGGGGCTATTTTGGCACTGCTGCTATTTATCGGCATTATTGAAAATTCAACAGAATCAGATTCCGGAATCCACGTGCCGACTCCAGTAGAAAGTGAACATTCAACTATGGAAGGTTCAGGCGAAATCGGCGATTACTATATTGAGGTGGTATCTGCTAAAAAGGGGCAGGATTATTCCTATAAAGACGTTTTGATTGTCACCTATAAGTGGACAAATAACAGCAATAAAGATCAAATGTTTAGCACCGCATTCAGCGATAAGGCCTATCAAAACGGAATCGAATGCAGCAGCCTCACGATAGTTGATGGTGTTGATAATCATAAGCCGCTGTCGAATATAAAACCCGGGGCTTCACTTGAAGTACAGAAGGCCTATCTTTTGGACGGCGATGCCGACGTGGTAATAGAGGTGGGTCCATGGCTTCCATTAGGCAATGAAAGAAAAATTGTTAAGACATTTTCATTGAAATAGATTTGATCCCGATCAAAAGGACGGGACCATTCAGGAAAATTCCTGATCCTCAATCACTTCCCCGTATGTGCCAAGCACTTATATGGGATGTCGCCCAAATTAAAAACTACATTTCGTGCTGGATTTTTTCTTTTCGTGCGATACGACAGCTGAAATCGGCACGTATGCCTCAGCCGCTAACATGACAGATTATCACTGTGCCCCATCGTCTGTAAAATTGTCGATGGATGAAGGTGCTCCGACGGGAGAGCGTGGTTAGAAAGGCCGCCATATCGGTTATCTCACGTAACCGCACATGACAAAATACCCGCAGCAGTCTGATGTGTCCTCCGACTGCTGCGGGTGTTTTGTATGTTATTTAGTCGCCCGCCGGAAAAGAATCGATCTTTTCCACTGCGTATTGCAGAATCAGGCAGGCCTCCGTCGTATCCACTGCGGGGGAATATCCCCACTCGCAAAAACGTTTTGCGTTTTTGCCTCCCCCTATAAAGGTAATACGCCTTTTGTGGAAGATGAGATATTCCTTGATCCTGCCATCGAGGAAACGCGCTTCAACCAGTTACTTCTCAGCCGGAAAAGAATCGATCTTCTCAACCGCATATTGCAGGATCAGGCGGGCATCGGTGGTATCGACTTTGCCGTCGTTGTTGACATCGGCAACAACGCGCTGCGTCTCATTCAGCGTAAGCTTCTCTACTGCATGCTGCAGCGCCAGCCGCGCATCGGTGGTATCCACCTTGCCGTCATTGTTGATATCGCCCAACCGACCGGCAGGTTCTGTCGTCTTTTCGGTCAATGCTGCCGTTGCATCCGTCAATGCCTTGACAGCTGCATCAATCGCCGCCTGCGTGGCCAACTCATCGTCTGCCACCGCCTTGGCCTCCTTCAGCGCCGCCTTATAGGCCGCTGTCGACTCGGCGGTATAACCGGAGAGATCCGTCACCTCTTCGTCCAGCGCCTCCTGCAGCGCGGTCTTATCGCCCGCAGCGGCGTAGGCACCCCATTTGCCCTCCTTCACCGTGCCATCCGCAAGCGTCGCCCGGACGGTATAGCCACGGAAATAGAGCGAGTTCTGCGCTCCCAGCAGTCCCATGCTGACCATCCAGTCATTGCTGCCGAGCAGCTGTTTCTCCCGCAAGACGACCAACTCGCTCCACTGGCCTCTGACAAGCTCATAATCCTCTTCCAGATGGCCGAAGCCGTTGTCATGCTCCGGAGCGGGGTTTACACTCTTGCAATAGCTCGGCGCACTCAGACCGTCTTTATCTGTAGTATTGAAATGCCACCAGTCGCCGGCAGGAGCCAGGCAGTCGAAATAATACGATACCCGAATTTCCAGCTTCTCCACGATTGTTCCGGCCTCTACGCCAAGAGCGAACGCCAGTCCGCCGCCGTTATAGCTGAAAGCACCCGTTTGCCCTTTTTCCCACATCAGACAGCGGTAACCATCATACTCCCCGATCGGAACGTTGCTTTCGGTCGGATCCATCATCGCACCGTCATTCACATCTCCGCCGCCGGGGATTTCGATCATCGGCAGCAGCGCATCGTAATAGAGCTGCGCCATCGCCTGATGTCCCACGTCGGTATAGTGCACACCGTCTTCCTTGCAGATATAGGCGTCCGGATCACTCACCAGCAGCGCACGCAGATCGGCGGTCGGCAGCCCGTATTTGGCCGCAACCGCCAGCTGAGCCGGCTGGATACTGTCCTTCATTCGCTGATCGTCTGTGCCCCAGGTCGCCATGGTGCAGTGGCCGCCGGTGCTGAGCAGTACAAGCGGATTGTTGCCCTGATGGATATAGGCGCTGACCAGTTCGTCGTAATCCTTCTGGAACGTGCCAACCTTCCAGATATCCGGCTGAGAATCATTGCCGCCCATATCAATGATGACAACATCTGCTTTGTATGCGAGGCTTTCCTCATAATAGGTACTGCCAATATAGGACAGCGGCCGTCCCTTGGTCACCGAACAGCCGGGATAGCCGAAATTCTTGACTTCACAGTTGCTGCCGAGCAGCATCTTGAGAAATGCGGGATAGCTCGTACCCTTATCCGACGGCACATTGTTACCCCGGGTTGTGGACATACCGACACAGGCGATCTTCAGCGTCTTTCCATCGTCCGCGCCGCGGCGGTTCTGTGTAACGCCCCATTTCATGGTCCTGACCGTTCCGTCCGCCAACGTCGCTCTGATCTCAAATCCGCGGATATAGAGGGAGTTGTCGGAGGACAGGCCGCCCACATTCACATACCAGTCGCTGCCGGCGCCGCCGAGCAGCTGCTCATCCCGCGAAACGGTCAGGGTTTCCCAGCTCCCCGGCTTCATGCCGTATTCTGTAAACTGCCCGTAGCCGTTGTCATGCGGCTTTTCCTCGGGAGCACCGACCGCTGGGGCACTCTGCCCGTTTTTGTCAGTCGTGTTGAAGTGCCACCAGTTATTGCCCTGCCCGCTGCCGTCCCAGAAATAAGAGACATCGATGGTCAGGTTCTGCACCACTGTCCCCTTTTCAATCCCCAACTGGGACGCCAGCATGCCGCTGGTATAGTTGAAATTGCCGGTCGTGCCGTTTTTCCACTGCATAACCGTATAGCCATCGTATTCGCCATAGAAATCGCCGATGCTGGCGACCGGACGGCAGGGGACATTCTCGCTGCCCGCCGGGACCAGCTCCAGCTTCTTCATATTCTCCGCTACAATCTCTGCCATAAACTGATAGCCGGCGCTGTTCGGATGCACGCCGTCACTATACAGCTCACCGCGGCCGGTGGTCGGGGTGTGCAGGTCAATGGTTTTGAGACCGTATTTATCCGCAACCTTTTGATAAATCGGCAGGATCTGATTGATCGTGATATCCTCGGTGATGGTGAACTCCGTGTTGCGTACCCACGGATCCTTGATCAGGATCACCTGCGCGCCCTGATCGCGATAGGAGTTGACAAGCGCCTCATAGTCCTCCTCAAAGGTATTGTTTCCGTCCCGCCAGTTGATCGGTTTGGCATCGTTGACGCCCAGCATAATCAACACAATATCCGCGTCATACTCCAGACTGGACCGATATTCCGGCGTAAGGGTATAGGCCAGCTTCTGTTTGCGTTCGGTATCGTTCCATTCGGTGCCGTCGCGCAGCACCGTGCGGCTGTCGACGCCGAAATTGCGCACCTCACAAAGCCCGCCCAACAGCAGCTGGAGATCCGAAGGCCAGGAGGTGCCGTCCGCTGCGCCCGCTCCCCGCACCGTGCTTGCGCCGATACAGGCAATCTTCACCACATCTGTCCCGGCCGCCTTGTCGCTCTTTGCCGCAGACATTGGCAGTGTTCCCGCACCCACCGTCATCAGGAGAGACGACAGCAGCGCCACGCCACGCCGAAAAGGTTGCTTCACACAAATCACTCCTTTGATACATAAAGATTTCCAGATATATTATACCATTGTTTTCCACACTGCGTCAATGGTACATGTCGGCCAGAAGTTACATCTTGCGTACAAACTTTTCAATCTGTTTTTGGGTTATCTGTCCAACCCGATTTGGAAACCATGTTGACATCGTGGGTGAAAATCCGTATGATAGAAAATAGATTTTTCCGCCGGAGGATATGATGGAGAACAAGGAGCAAATGCCGCCGCTGGACGGTCATATTTTTCCCGCCGGTCTGCCGGCTGAACGGCAGCCTCTGGATATCGAGACTGTCCGGCAGGCCATGCAGGGCGACAAGGATGCCTTTACCGCGCTTTTCCTGCAAACCTTTCGGCCGATGTACTATGTGGCCAGGCGATTTTTACAGCGGGATGAGGATATTTACGATGCCCTGCAAAATGGCTACGCCAGGGCCTATCAGTATCTGTCCCGTTTGCAGGCGCCGGAGGCCTTTTTCAGCTGGCTGAAAAAGATAGTGGAAAACGCCGCCCGGGACATCCGCGCCGAGCTGCTTGGACAGGAGCTTGTCCAGGAAAAGCTCGAGGAAGCGCAGGGTGGTGCAACCGCAGACCATACCGACGCGGCGGAGCGGCAGTTGGATATACAGGAGGCGCTGGACCGGCTGGATCCCCGGCAGGTCGAGGTGCTCACCCTCCATTACTACGACGGCATGAAGCTGTCGGAAATTGCCCGGATGCTGGGAGAGCCGCCGAGCACTGTGCGCAGCCGTCTGGCGGCGGCCAAAAAGACGCTGACCGCGCAGCTGAAGAGCAAAGGCATCGACAAGTCGGTGTACGGCGGCAGCATCTCCGCCATGATCGCGGTTTCGCTCCGTTCACTGATCGGCACCGATATTCTCAGCGCCGCCACTGCCCAGCAGATGCTGGACGATATTCTCTGCGATCGTCGGGGTCACCTCGGCCCCGCTGCCTATAAGCTGCTGGAGGCGCAGCGAAACCGGACCATTTTCCGGGCGGTTTCGCTGCTCATGTCGCTGACGGTCGCTGTCACCTGCCTGACAGTGGTTGTGCTGAACGGGATTCCCTGGAAAACAGCGCCGACCGTCGCCCGTTTCGAACCGACGATATCCCGGACAGACGCTGCGGCAACCGCCGCTACCACCATTTCCCCCACCAATACGGTCGATGAAACCGGCGTTCCGCCTCTCTCCACATCGACCACCGTCCCGGAGGGAGATGCCGGGGAACGGAGCGGGACCGATACTGCTCCATTCCCCGGGACGTCCGGTCTGCATAGCGGGACGTCCGGAACAGGCACCGCCATCCCTTTCGACGGAGAAGTCCCCGGGCGTTCGACAAAACCGACCACTGTTGAAATAACAGGCGGCGAAACCACGCCCACTGTCACTGTGCCGCCCGCCGTTTTTCAGCCGGACTATCGTCCCGGCCGGGCCAATACCGTCATGCGCAATCCGGTCTGGCGGGCGGTGCTGCACAATCGGGGAGTGGAATATCTCGATTGGCAGGACGAATGGGTCTATTCCAGCCACGGTTATAAATTCCGCCGCGACGGCACCAGCGGCAAAATTCCCTACAACGCCACAGGGGAACTGCTGATCGATCCCGTCGTATGGGGCGACTGGATCTACTATGAGATGGACGGGCACAAGCAGATAAAGCGCGTCCGAACCGACGGCGGCTGTGTCGAGACCATTGTGGAGGTCTCCGGCCGTCAGGAGATTATCGGCTTTATTCTGCGGGACAACCAGCTGATCTACGCCGTCTGGGAAGCGGACGGCTTCGGCGTCTCCCACTATCGCTATCGTAGCTATTCGCTCGCAACCGGCGAGGATCAGGGGCTGTCGCTCAATGGAAATTTCGGATTTTATCAGCAGCTCCCGGTCGGAGACTGGTTTTTCGATACCTTCGGCTTTTATGCCTGCGCGTTCGGTCGGGAGGGGCAGTATGTCCTGAAGACGCTGCCGGATACCACCGGAAATGACTGGCACGGCGTGCGGGACGACAACGGGTATTTCCCGGCATTTATGCTGGGAGACCAGCTTTATACCTCGACCGGGCACTGTATCGATTTCTCCGGGGAAATGCCGACGGCCCGGCTGGCTGTATCTCTCAACGGACTGCCGCCGGAGGAGAGGACGGCCTTCCGCGTTGAATTTGTCGACGAGACGACGGGACGGCTGGCCGTAACACTCTATGACAAGACGGGGGTCTATCCCCGCTCCATGCGTTGGTATTCCGAACAGAGCGGCTGGGGAAAGGCGCTGCCCGCCTGTCTCCTGCGGAATACGAAGTACCAGACCTATCAGACCAGCGGAGACGGCTGGGTCTTTTCGACAAAAGCGGACGGCACCTGGTTCTCCTGCCGGATGGACGGCTCCGACTATCGGGAATACACCTTCTAAATAAACGGCAGGGCGGCGAGTGTTCCACTCGCCGCCCTGCTTTTTTCAGATATCCTGCATCCAGAAGGCCGCCGTTATGATCCGGGGATAATAGCAACCGCCGATCACCTGCCGCTTGTCGACCAGAACCTGGTCGGAAATCGTCAGCCGCTCTGCGCAGACCTGACACCAGTGCAGCATCTCCGCGACAGGCGCCTCGGGGATTTCCATTTCCAAAACCTCCCCCATCACGAACAGCGACAGCGCCACCTTGGAGACAAAGGTATTGTTGCTGGTGCTGCTCATCCGCAGGCCGCCCGTCTCCTCCTCGGCACAGGCGCCGCTTTGCAGACAGGCGCGGGCATGACGGCACAGCAGCTCCCGCAGCCGTTCCGACAGTCTGTCCGTCATGCCGAGCAGCGCCACCACCCCCAGCGGCTCGACCGCACCCAGCACGAGGCTATCCACCGAATCATAGAGATTGGCCCGCAGACAATCCCGCTTTGCATCGTAAAACCGCTCGAGTGCCTGTTCCGCTTTCTGACGCATGTCCGCTGCGCGGGCGGCGGCAGCCGTTTCGCCGGTGCGGGAGAGGAACTCCCCAAGCAGCATCAGCGCGGCAACCGTCTTTGTCTGGATATAGACGCTCCCGCGCGAGTCCATCAGCGAGTGATCCAACGCGTCGTAGGTGGTGCTCTCCTTCCCCTGCGGACCGCAGCGGGTGCTCTGTGCCTTGAGAACGCCGTCCCGCCGCTCCGGCGACGCATCGTCCCGATTCTCGAGGCTCTCGAGCAGTGCAATCGCTGTCTCCCGCCGCGCCTGCATCCAATCGTCATCGCCGGTATAGAGACCGTAAGCCGCGAGCACGCAGACACCGTTCAGCAGCTCCTCCGTCGTCATATAGAGATAGCAGCCGTCCTTCGGCGTCGTCTCCCGCTCATAGCCGCTGTAGCCTGCCGGCGAATAGGTAAAATAGTTGCCCATGTCATGGGTAAAGGTCAGGCCGCCGGGGAATTCCTCGCCCGGGCGATCGGCAAACCGGACGGTATCGCGATAGGAATAGCGCTCAATATAGAGGTCGATGATATTCCGGACCACCCACGGGTTCTGCTTCAGCTCCCAGGCCAGGTGGTCGACGGCAAGATCCATCGTATTGCGCCAGACATAGGCGCCCTCTCCGACATTGTAATACACCCGGCCGCTCTCATCGCACAACAGCTGGGTCGAGGCGGCATAGCCCCGCACCGCCTGTGAGAACAGGACGTATTGCCAGTCCTCCGCGAACCGTGCCCGCCAGGCCTCATCCTGTGCGCGGCAATGAGCCGTCAGCTCAGCCGCGCGGCCGAGCAGGGAGCGGCAGACCGCCGCAGCCGAATCAAAACAGCGCGTGTAGTAATACCGCGTGGCAATTCCGTTGCTGCCCGCACCCTCTTTATAAAAGCCGAAGGCAGCCGTCAGCACCGCCCTCTCGCCCGGTTCCACCCGGATGAAGAGCGGTACGGCCCAGAAGATGGTGCTGAATATGATCACGACCTCCACGATGATCAAGCTTGGCCGGGTGAAGGGGAACCGGATGGTGAACATGCAACTGACCAAC
>USLV01000015.1 GCA_900555705.1 uncultured Oscillospiraceae bacterium
TGCGGTTGTTCACCGCGGCGGAGGCTGCCGACACAATTGACCGCATGGAGGCGATGGGGAATCGGTTGATACGGGAGGGCGGTTCCCGGCTGTTCTACCCGTCGGATGAATTCTATCTTCTCGCCGGGCGGTCGATTCCCCCAGCGGATTTCTATGGCGAGTTCGCTCAGCTCGAGAACGGTGTCGGCATGGTGGCGCTGCTGCGCGCCCAGTTTGCAGAAGCGCTGGCGGATTGCGACGGGCAGCCGTCCGGACGCCGCCTGCTGCTGGCAACCGGTGTCTCCGCCGCTCCGATTTTGTCCGCTCTGGTTGACGAGGCGAAGAAAACATGGCATACTTTAGAGGCAGAGGTTGTCCCGATTGTCAACCGCTTTTTCGGTGAGACGATCACGGTGGCCGGTCTGGTGACCGGCGGCGATCTGATCGAGCAGCTGCGCGGACGGCAGGCGGATCTGCTGCTGATCCCGGACGTGATGCTCCGGCCGGAGGGCGATCTGTTTCTCGACGATGTGACCCCGACGCAGGTCGAGCAGGCGCTTGGTATGCCGGTGCGGGTCGTCGGTCCCGATGGTGCGGATCTGCTTGAGGCGCTGCTGTCCTGACGGCAGGTGTGGCGATAAATGTGGGGAAATCGGGAAACGATAGAGACAGGGGAGAGGATTCCCCGCAGAATCATAGAGGAAAAGAGGCGAGGCCTGTGGCACGGCCGGTAGTGGCGGTGGTTGGCCGTCCCAATGTGGGGAAATCCACGCTGTTCAACAAGCTGATCGGGCAGCGGCTGGCGATTGTGAAGGATACGCCGGGCGTGACGCGCGACCGCATTTTTGCGCCCTGTGAGTGGCGCGGACGCACCTTTATGCTGGCGGATACCGGCGGTATTGAGCCGCGTTCGGACGATGTGATCCTGTCCCAGATGCGGCGGCAGGCTCAGCTTGCGATCGAGCAGGCGGATGTCATCGTGCTGGTGGTGGACCTGCTGGCGGGTGTGACCGCAAACGATGCCGATGTCGCTGTCATGCTGCAAAAGAGCGGCAAGCCGGTTGTGCTCTGCGTCAACAAGTGTGACCGGGTGGGGGCGCCGCCGCCGGAGTTCTATGAGTTCTATAACCTCGGGCTCGGCGATCCCGTCGCCGTCTCCTCGGTGCACGGTCATGGAACCGGCGACCTGCTGGACGCCGTCATGGAGCATCTGCCGGACGAGGAGGAGGAAGCGGAGGAGACGGATCTCATCCATGTCGCGGTGATCGGGCGGCCGAACGCCGGAAAATCCTCGCTGATCAACGCCATTGCGGGGGAGGAGCGCAGCATTGTCTCGGATATTGCCGGGACAACGCGGGATGCGATCGATACCCGCATCCACAACAAATACGGCGATTTTGTCTTTATCGATACCGCGGGCATCCGGCGTCGCAGCCGCGTGGACGACGATGTCGAGAAATACAGCATCCTGCGTGCGCAGATGGCGGTGGAGCGGGCGGAGGTCTGCGTCATCCTGATCGACGGGACCGAGGGCTTCACTGAGCAGGACAGCAAGGTGGCGGGGCTCGCTCACGAACAGGGAAAGGCCTGCATCATCGCGGTCAACAAATGGGATGCCGTCGAAAAGGACGACAGGACGATGGCGCGGATGCGCAAACAGCTGGAACAGGATTTCAGCTTCATGGCCTATGCGCCCTTTGTCTTTCTCTCGGCGAAAACCGGCCAGCGGCTTCCGCGCCTGTTCGAGCTGATCCGCTATGTCAACCAGCAGCACGCGATGCGTATCTCGACCGGTATGCTCAACGACGTGCTGGCACAGGCGACCGCCCGTGTCCAGCCGCCGACCGATAAGGGGCGTCGGTTGCGCATCTACTATATGACCCAGCCCTCCACCCGGCCGCCGACATTTGTCTGCTTTGTCAACCGGGCGGATCTGTTTCATTTCTCCTATCAGCGGTATCTCGAGAACCAGATCCGCGAGACCTTTGGGCTGGAGGGGACACCGGTGCGGATGATTGTCCGAGAACGGGGCGAAAAAGGCAGTTGACAGCCTGTATATGACGACGAAAGGGACGAATCGTTTATGTGGCAACAAATCGGCGCATTTGCTGCGGCCTGCTGGCCGTGGCTGCTGCTGATCGCAGGGATCTCCTATCTGCTGGGCAGCATCAGCTCGGCGATCATTGTGACGAAACTCTTCACCAAATCCGACATCCGGGATTATGGAAGCGGCAATGCGGGCGCGACGAATGTCCTGCGCTCGCAGGGCAAGCTGCCCGCGATCCTGACGACGGTCGGCGATCTCGGTAAGAGCATTCTCTCTGTTCTGCTCGGCTGGTGGATCATCCGTTTTGCAACGGCGGATAACGCCGCCATCACCCTTGCTGAGGAGCAGATTCGTATGATCGGCATGTATCTCGCGGGGCTCTGCTGTATCCTCGGTCACCTGTATCCGATCTTTTTCGGTTTCCGCGGCGGCAAGGGCGTCATGACAACACTTGGGATGACGCTGATTCTGGATTGGCGGGTGGCGCTGCTCTGTCTTACGGTGTTTATTGTCGTGGTGCTGTTTTCGAAGATGGTGTCGCTCGGGTCGATTTGTGCGGGGGTGACGCTGACGGTACTGACCTATGTGTTTCGTGCGTTTGTGGATCACTGGGAGCATTCGGTGGTGCTGTTCTGTACCGTGATGGCGGGTGCGATTACGATTATGCTGATGTTTAAGCACAGCGCGAATATACGGCGAATCCTGAACGGCACAGAGAACAAGATATCTTTAGGGAAAAAGGCGTAAATTCAGCGCTATATGAAAATGATGGGAGGCGGCTTTGGATGGCCAATATCATGGTGCTTGGTGCCGGCGGCTGGGGTACGGCGCTGGCAGTGATGGCGGATCGAAATGGGCATGATGTGACCCTGTGGTCTCCTTTCGCGGCGGAGGTGGAGGATATCCGACGCCACGGGGAACATCGGAAGCTGCTGCCTGGGGTGGCGGTGCCGCCCTCGGTCCGACTGACCGATTCTCTGGAGGATGCAGCAGCAGCTGCGCTTGTGATCCTTGCGGTGCCTTCCTTTGCGATCCGGGAGACGGCGGCGCGTCTGCAACCGCTGCTGTCTCCCGGTACGCTGATTGCCAACGCGGGCAAGGGCATTGATGCGGCGAGCTATCAGCGGTTTACCGAGGTGATCGCAGAGGAGCTGCCGGAGGCTCGTGTGGTGGCGTTGTCCGGTCCGTCCCATGCCGAGGAGGTGGCGCGCGGCGTCGCTACTTCGGTGGTCAGCGCTTCGGCGGACGTCGAGGCGGCGGAGGCGGTGCAGGAGCTGTTGATGTATCCGCGCTTTCGCATCTATGTGAGCCGGGATGTGATCGGCGTCGAGCTTGGTGGGGCGCTGAAAAACGTCATCGCGTTGTCGGCCGGCATGGCCGACGGGCTGGATATGGGCGATAACACCAAGGCGGCGCTGATGACGCGCGGGCTCGCGGAGATGGCGAGGCTCGGCGTGGCGATGGGCGCACAGCCGGAGACCTTTGCCGGACTGTCCGGCATGGGTGATCTGATTGTGACCTGCGGCAGCATGCATTCCCGCAATCGTCGGGCAGGCATCCTGATCGGTCAGGGACAATCGCCGCGGCAGGCGATCGAGACGGTCGGGACGGTGGAGGGCTATCTCGCCGCCCGGACAGCCTATGAGCTGTCCCGGGAAATGGGGGTCGAGATGCCGATCACCGAGCAGTGCTATCGCATCTGCTACGAGGCACAGGATCCGAAGGTGGCGCTGGAGGCACTGATGCAGCGTCCACGGCGACACGAAAGCGAAAGCGGCTGGCTGCGCGGCTGACGATAAAACAAACCGGCACTGTCCCATATTGGGGACGGTGCCGGTTTCCGTTATTCTGTTTTTTCCGGGTCGTCGCTGAGTGCATCGATAATGCGGGCTGCGGCGATCCGCCGCGCATTGGCCTCGAGCGCGAGCGTCATCGCCGTGCGCAGCCAGTCCTCACGACTTTGGCAACCAGCCGCTTCGACCGCGGCGGCCGCGTCCCGGAGAGCCCGGCTCTGCCGTTCGGAGAAATCCGCATAGACCGCCTCCATCTCGGGCAGCGGCTCGCCGTCGGTCAGTCCCGCGAGAACCGAGCGAATTTCCGGGAGGGAAATCGCCTGCTTGAGCAGACAGATCATCATCAGCCGTCCGAGATGCTCCCGGGAATATTTTTTTCGGACCGGCCGCGGCAGCACCCCATCCTTGACATAATTGTTGATCATGCTCGGGGTGAGCAGCTTTTCTTCCCCGAGTGTGAAGGGGACGAGCTGCCGATCCATCAGTGTGATGACCTGATCCATATAGAGCTCCAGCTCGGGCAGCCGTTCCCAGTCGGTCGGCGTATAGTCCCGTGCCGCGTCCAGCCACGCGGTCAGCTTTTCGGAAGGTGTGTTCACAGGCAGTCTCCCCTTTACAACCAAATCTGTCTTTCATCATAGCACAAAGTATCTGTCGGTGCAAGAAATGGAAAGCTTTCTCTGCAAATTTTGACGCAGAATACAGCCTGTGGGCGAGCGAAAAAGGTTTCCTCTGTCGATTTTTATGCAGATTTCTTCTTTTTCTCTTGCATTTTACAATCCGACTGTATATAATACAAGGAGCGAGTCTGAAAAATTTTGGAGGGATGATTGTATGAAGGCAAAACGGATGCTTTCCCTGCTGGCAGCGGGCGTCATGCTGATGGGGACGCTGGCCGGCTGTAATGGCGGCGACAGTGCCAGTGACGGAGAGAAGAAACTGGTAATCGGCGGCATCGGGCCGACGAGCGGTGCTGCCGCGACCTATGGCCAGGCGGTGCGCAACGGCGCCAAGCTGGCGGTGGATGAGATCAACAAGGCCGGCGGTATCAATGGCTATCAGGTCGAGTTCCTGTTTGAAGACGACGAAAACGATCCGCAGAAGGCGGTCAACGCCTATAACACCCTGATGGATCAGGGGATGCAGATCCTGATGGGCACCGTCACTTCGAAGCCCTGTATTGCGGTTCTCGCGGATACAGAGGAGGACAACATCTTTATGCTGACTCCGTCCGGTTCGGCGTTGGAGTGCGTGTCGAAGGACAACGCGTTCCGTATCTGCTTCAATGACCCGAGCCAGGGCAAAGAGGCCGCCCGTTATATCGCGGACAACGGCCTCGCGACCAAGATCGCGGTTATTTATAACAATGCCGATCCCTATTCCGACGGTATTTATAAGCAGTTCGCGGCGGAGGCCGGGAGCCGCAATCTTGAGATTGCCTGCGCCGAGGCGTTCACAGACGCTTCCGCGACCGATTTCAGCGCACAGCTGCAGAAGGTCAAGGATTCCGGTGCCGACCTGCTCTTCCTGCCGATTTACTATGAAGCGGCTGCCTATGTCCTGACCCAGGCGAAGCAAACCGGTCTCGACATCAAGGTGTTCGGCTGCGATGGCCTCGATGGCGTCATCGGCCAGCTCGGCGACAACGCCTCTGTGGCGGAGGGCGTCATGCTGCTGACGCCGTTTGCGGCGGATTCGAAGGAAGAGAAGAGCCAGAAATTCACGGCTGCCTATCAGGCCGCCTACAACAAGGAGATTCCGAACCAGTTCGCGGCGGATGCTTACGACGCGATCTATACCATCAAGGCGGCTGCTGAAAAGGGCGGCGTCAAGGCGGACATGAAGGTTTCAGACATCTGTGAGGCGATGAAGGCTGCCATGGTGCAAATCACGGTGGACGGTGTCACCGGTGAGATGACCTGGACAGCGGACGGTGAGGTTTCGAAGTATCCGAAGGCCATGATCATTAAAGATGGTGGCTACACTGCCGCGGAGTAATTCCGGATTATCTGATAAAGAGAGAAGCGCTCAGCCAGGCGCTTCTCTCTTTTGCTTTTTCCGGATGGAGCAAAAAAGCGGTTCGATCGCGAAATCCCCGCTTTTTCGTGGAAAAGAACTTGTTTTGCCCATGAAGCTGTGGTATAATTTATATCGTCTTTATACATTTGCGGCAGTTTGGACGGCGGCTCCGGAGAAAGCTGCGAGCCGCCGAAATTTCGGAAAGAGGCAGGGGAATCCTTATGAGTTTTATCTCCCACCTGATCGGTGGTCTGAGTCTCGGCAGTATCTACGCCCTGATCGCGCTGGGCTATACGATGGTCTACGGTATTGCGAAGATGCTGAATTTCGCGCACGGCGATGTCATCATGGTCGGCGCTTTCACGCTGCTCACGGCCGTCTCGACCTGGAGCGTTCCGGTGTGGCTTGCCATCCCGATCGCGATGCTGACCTGCACCCTGCTGGGCGTGCTGATTGAGAAGATCGCCTATAAGCCGCTGCGCGGCGCATCGCCGCTCGCGGTGTTGATCACAGCCATCGGCGTGAGCTACTTTCTGCAAAGTGTGGCGCTGTTGGTCTTCGGCTCGACCCAGAAGGCGTTCCCGACTCTCTTCAATCTGTCGCCGATCCATCTGGCGGAGGAGCTGACGATCAAGGGAGAGAGCGCGCTGACGCTGGCTGTGACGGTTGTCATCATGATCGGCATCACGCTGCTCATTAACAAAACCCGAATCGGCAAGGGCATGCTTGCGGTCTCGGAGGATCGTGGCGCGGCGCAGCTGATGGGAGTCAATGTCAACCGCACCATCTCGATCACCTTTGCCATCGGTTCTGCTCTCGCGGCGGTCGCCGGTCTCTTCTATGGCATGACCTATGGCTTTGTGGGTCCCTATACCGGCGCGATGCCGGGGATCAAGGCGTTTGTCGCGGCGGTATTCGGCGGCATCGGCAGTGTGCCGGGCGCGATGCTCGGCGGTATCCTGTTGGGCGTGATTGAAAACCTCTCGAAGGCCTATATCTCGCCGGAACTGTCCGACGCGATTGTGTTCGGCGTGTTGATTGTCATCCTGCTGGTCAAACCCACCGGTCTGCTCGGCCGGAAGACCCGCGAGAAAGTTTGAGGTGATTCGGATGAAACGAAAACTGAACGTCCGCACCTGGCTTCCCTATATTCTGCTGGCGGTGCTGTTTACGGTGGCGATTGTGATGGTCGAGACCGGTTCCGCCTCCCGCCAGTTTCAGCGGCTGCTTGTGCCGATTGCGCTCAACGTCATGCTGGCGCTTTCTCTGAACCTGACTGTCGGTTTTCTCGGTGAGCTGACGCTCGGCCACGCCGGTTTTATGGTGGTCGGCGCCTATGCGGGCTGTCTGCTCTCGATCCAGCTGGAGGAGGTTCTGCCGACGCTGATCCGCCTTCCGGCAGCGATGTTGTTCGGCGGATTGGTTGCCTCGCTCTTCGGTATCCTGATCGGTGTGCCGGTTCTGCGGCTCCGGGGTGACTATCTGGCGATTGTGACGCTGGCTTTCGGCGAGATTATCCGCTCGGTGATCATCAATCTCGACTTTACCGGCGGTGCGGCCGGTCTGAACGGTATCCCGCGCGATTTGTCCTCCGGTTCGAATTATCTGATCGCCTTTGTGCTGGTGATCATCACGCTGGCTGTTGTGACCAATCTTGTGCACTCGCGGCAGGGACGTGCCATCATGGCGATCCGCGACAATCGTATTGCCGCGGAATCCGTCGGTATCAATATTACCTATCACAAGCTGCTCGCCTTCGTGATCGCGGCCTTTTTCGCAGGTGTGGCGGGTGTGCTCTATGGACATAACATCGGTTCGCTGGACGCGACCAAATTCGATTATAACCGTTCCATTGAAATCCTCGTGATCGTGGTGCTTGGCGGCATGGGCAGCCTCACCGGCTCGATTGTCTCAGCGGTGCTGATCACGCTGTTGCCGGAGCTGCTCCGCAGCTTTAGTGACTATCGTCTGCTGATCTATTCCGTGGTGCTGATTGTGATGATGATCCTGAATGCGTCTCCGCGTTTCGCGGCTTTCAAGGAGAAGATCAGCCCCAGCCGCCTGTTTGCAAAAAAGCAGTCGGCTGCGGCGGATGGAGAGGGGGCGTGAGTGATGGCAGTGCTGGAAGTGAGAAATCTGAGCATTTCCTTCGGCGGCCTGCGGGCGGTCGACAATTTGAGCTTTCAGATTGAAAAGGGACAGCTCTATGGCCTGATCGGGCCGAACGGCGCCGGCAAAACTACGGTTTTCAATCTGCTGACCGGCGTTTATAAGCCGACGGCGGGCGAGTTCCTGCTGGATGGGGAGAACCTGACCGGCCGCCGTACTATCGATATCAACCGCAAAGGGATCGCCCGCACCTTTCAGAATATCCGGCTGTTCCACAACATGAGCGTGCTGGACAACGTCAAGGTCGGGCTGCAAAACCATCACCGCTATTCCGTCGCCTCGGGCATTTTCCGGTTTCCCCGCTATTTCCGCGAGGAGCGGCGGATGAACGAGCGTGCAATGGAGCTGCTGCGGGTCTTCGATCTGGACGGCTCGGCGGATGTGCTGGCCTCGAATCTGCCCTATGGCAAGCAGCGCAAGCTGGAGATCGCGCGGGCCATTGCGACACAGCCGAAGCTCCTGCTGCTGGATGAACCGGCGGCGGGCATGAACCCCAATGAGACGGAGGAGCTGATGCAGACCATCCGGTTTGTCCGCGACTCCTTTGATATGACCATTCTGCTGATCGAACATGATATGCGTCTGGTCGGCGGCATCTGTGAAGAGCTGACGGTGCTGAATTTCGGAACGGTGCTGGCACAGGGGGAAACCTCCGCCGTGTTGAACGATCCGAAGGTTATTACCGCCTATCTCGGCGAATAACGGCCGCGGATATACCAGTGCGCGAAAGGACGGACGACAAGTATGGCGATGCTGTCAGTGGAGAATCTCGAGGTGTACTATGGCGTGATCCACGCCATCAAGGGCATCTCATTTGAAGTAAATGAGGGTGAGGTTATCGCCCTGATCGGTGCGAACGGCGCCGGCAAAACCACCATCCTGCACACCGTGACCGGACTCGTGCATGCGCGGGCCGGATCGGTGCAGTTCGAGGGGCGGGAGCTGACCAAAACCCCGCCGCATCGGATTGTTTCGATGGGTATGGCACATGTGCCGGAGGGACGGCGCATTTTCCAGCAGCTCTCGGTCTATGATAACCTGAAGCTTGGTGCCTATACCCGTCGTGACCGCGCGGGTATCGAGGAGACGTTGCGGAAGGTGTATCAGCGCTTTCCACGGCTGGAGGAGCGAAAAAATCAGATCGCGGGCACCCTCAGTGGAGGCGAGCAACAGATGCTGGCCATGGGTCGCGCGCTGATGTCGAATCCGAAGATTGTGCTGATGGATGAGCCGTCGATGGGTTTGTCCCCGTTGCTCGTCAACGAGATTTTTGATATCATCCGGGAGATCAGCGCGAGCGGTACGACGGTTCTGCTGGTTGAGCAGAACGCGAAAAAGGCGCTCTCGATTGCGAGCCGCGCCTATGTGCTGGAAACCGGTTCGATTGCGCTCTCTGGAGACGCGAAAGAGCTGATGAATAACGATTCGGTCAAAAAGGCCTATCTGGGCGAGTAGTCCATCGGCCTTCAAATACAGGGAGGGATCGGATATGGCAGACAGCTTTGTGGTGACCATTGCGCGCGGCTACGGCAGCGGCGGCCGGACGATCGGCCGGATGTTGGCGGAGAAGCTGGAAATTCCCTACTATGACCGTGAGCTGCTCCGGATGGCTTCGGATGACAGCGGTATCCATGAACGCCTGTTTGAGCAGGCGGACGAGCGAGTGCGGCCGCGTCTCTTCCGCAGCAGCAACGTCTATTCCGACGAGTTGATTCCGCCGGACAGCGACAATTTCGTTTCGGACGACAATCTCTTCAACTATCAGGCAAAGGCGATCAAAACAGTCGCGGAACAGGGAAGCTGTGTAGTAGTCGGCCGCTGCGGGGACTATGTCCTGCGAGAGCGAAACAACCTCGTGCGGGTGTATGTGCACGCCGACCAGGCGACCTGTGTCCGCAACGTGATGGAGATGTTCTCCCTTCCTCAAAAGGAGGCTGAGCGCCGGATTGAGCGGATTGACCGCCAACGCCGCGCCTATTACCGGTATTATACCGGCCGGGATTGGACAGACGCCGGGAACTATGATCTCTGCCTTGACAGCAGTCATCTCGGCTTTGATAAGTGTGTGGAGATCATCGGAGGTTATATCGACGTCCGATTCCGCTGAACAGTTGACCGGGAGAGAGGGGCATCCTCTCCCGGTTTTATCATTTCGTAAATCTGAGAAGGGCCTGAAGCCAGTTTATGTTAAACACTGCCGAACGAAAGGAACAGTTTTGTCGCGGCCTGCGCTGCGGCTGTCCGGTGATGCTGGGGTATATCCCGGTTTCGCTGGCATTTGCCGTGGCTGCCGTCGGTAATGGGCTGCCGTGGTATATTGTCCTTCTGATCTCGCTTACCAATTTCACCTCCGCCGGTCAGCAGGCAGGTGCAGGACTGCTGCTGAACCGCGCACCGTTTCCGGAGATCGGGGCAACTGTGTTCATCATCAATATCCGCTATATGCTGATGTCGCTGGCATTGTCGCAGAAATTTCCCGGTATGTCGACCGGCAAGCGCCTGCTGCTGGCAAACGGTGTGACGGACGAGATCTTTTTCCTTTCGATGCAGCAGCCGGGCCGCCTGTCCGGTTGGTTTTTCGCGGGACTTTCCTGTGGGCCGTATCTTGGCTGGGTCGGCGGCACGCTGCTCGGTGCCCTGCTCGGCAGTGTGCTGCCTGCTGCTCTGTCCTCAGCGCTTGGCATCGCGCTCTATGCGATGTTCATCGCGATTGTCGCGCCCGCCGCGCGGAAATCGCGTCCGATCGCGATCGTGACGCTGGTTGCCGTGGGGCTCTCCTGCCTCTTCCGCTATGTACCGCTGCTGCGCGGTGCGATTCCCTCCGGTTGGGCGCTGATCCTCTGTGCTGTGGCGGCCTCCGCCTTCGGCGCGTGGCTGTTTCCTCAGAGAGAGGGGGAGACGGCATGAATCCGACGCTTTACTGGTTAGCGGGTGTTGCCGTCATGGCCGTTGTCACCTATATTCCGCGTGTACTGCCGCTGTCACTGCTTCGCCGCCCGGTGCGCAGCCGCTTTTGGCAGTCCTTCCTCGCTTATATGCCCTATGCCGTGCTCGGTGCGATGACCTTTCCGGCTATCCTCGAGGCGACGGCTACGCCGCTTTCTGCCGCAGTCGGCATGGCGGCAGCACTGTTGACGGCGTTTTTTGGCTGTGGACTGCTGCCGGTAGCGCTTGTGGCAACGACGGCGGTTTTTCTGACCGAATGGCTGATGCGACTGGCCGAAACCGGCCTTGTCTGAGAAGTTGGGGTTGCCCCCGGAGGAATTGCCAATGCCTGTATCCCGCCGTCAGCGTCTTGTACGCCTGTTGATCGGTGTCGCCTGCCTCATCCTGCTTGTTGTTTCGCTGATGCCCACCGTCTGGGGTGTCCTGCATTTCGGCGTTTATGTTCCGGCATTGGCCGCGCTGGTGGGACTGCTCGGCAGCCTTTTCTGGCCGTTTATCCGGCGACAGTTTGGCGTTTTCTGGAAGTGGCGATGGTTCCGTGTTCTGTTTGTGCTGGTGGTGCTGCTGCTCATCCTGGTGCTGCTCCTGTTTATCATGGTGTCGGTGCTGATGCTGCGGGCCGCTGCTGCGCCGCCGCCGGAGAACGCGACGGTGATTGTGCTTGGTGCCGCGATCTACGATGATCGTCCGAGCCCGATGCTTGCCGACCGGCTGAATGCGGCCGCGCGCTATCTGGAGGCGAATCCCGATTCAGTCTGCATTGTCAGCGGCGGCCAGGGCGCGGATGAGGACTATCCCGAGGCCACGATCATGAAGCGCTATCTTCTCGAATTGGGGATTGAAGAGGCTCGTGTCATCGAGGAGGCGGCCTCGACCAATACCTATGAGAACATCGAATTTTCTGCCGATATCATTCGGGAGCGGGGACTTTCGGAGATTACGGTGATTGCGACGCAGGAATTTCATCAGTATCGGGCGCAGAAGATGGCGGAAAACGCGGGATTGCGCGGGGTCGGCGCCTGTACCTGTCGGTCGCCGGACTGGCTGCTGCTCGGATACTGGGTGCGGGAATTCGCGGCAATCTGCCGCTTTGCGCTGCCTGTCTCTTATACACATCTCCGAGCC
>USLV01000016.1 GCA_900555705.1 uncultured Oscillospiraceae bacterium
TGTGTATAAGAGACAGTTCGGTTTCTTTTACAAAGGCGTCTTTTCCGTCGCAGTAGCCTTCGATATCGTCCGGATACCGCCCCGCCAATCGCTGCTATAGGCTGCGCACACGGCGTGATGGGCGCGCAGATAGTCCCGGAAGGCGAGATGGCGCAGGATGTCGGTGGTATTGCTGCTTTCGAAGATATGAACCTGATGGGTGCGGTTATCGCCGCCCTTGCGCAGATAGCGGCGGCCGAGAATACCGAATTCCCCCATATATTCATAGCCGAGCGCATCCGCCGGCTGTACCCGTTCCTGCTCATATTGTACGGCCCAATCCGGATCATGAGGAACCACCCGTATTTGCTGCGCCATGTCCCATCCTCTTCTGTCTGTACTTATATGTACTATAGCGCAGATACAGGTAAAACACAAGTGCCGGTTCAGCGTTCGTTTTCGGTTTGGGACGGGTGTTGCAGTCCGAGCGGCTTCCGAAATACCTCGACGGAAATGTCGAGAACCAGAACCAAACGCATCATGGTGAGTGCGCTGGGCGTATGGCTGCCCTTTTCAAGTTGCTGATACCATCGTACAGAAATGCCGACCTTGTCCGCAACATCCTGCTGTGTCCAGCACAGCGCCTTTCGTTTGCGATAGAGTTCTCGGGATAATACACCACAAAATGACATGGTTATACCTCCTTTTACAAGAAGCTTAACCGATTGTGGACATACAGGAAACGAATATATAGTTCGTATTGTATAATTTTGTCAGAAAATTTTGAAAAAAGAAAGAGAATTTAGAGATAAACATTTTTCTATTTTACGAAATGACAGAAAAAATCCCACTTTTCGGAGGGAATTGACTTTTGGGGGAAGAAGAAGTAAAATAATTACACAGAAGAGAGCAATGGCGGGAGGAATTGGAGATGGCAAAAAAAGAGGCGGCAGCTTTTGTGGAGTTGCCGATTGTGGAACAGAAGCAGTACAACACCTATCTGTCACTGACCATACCGTTCTGTGTGCTGGCGACGATACCAAACGCTGTTCCCTGGATCAACGAGCGTTTTATTGACATCTATATCAACGGTAATCAGGATTTCATGTATGCCGGATATGGCTATCAGGAGGATATAGCGGCGCACGAATTGCTGGAGGATCGGAATCTGCAATTTTCGGCGAATGAGGCGGACACGATGGATATCCCTGCCTGTCTGATGCGGCAGATCGAGGAAGAGGGGTGGTATTGCGATATCCGCCTGGATGAGTTCTATCTGCCGACGCAGGATTCCTATGGGCAGGAGCACTATAACCATTCCTCTCTACTCTATGGCTATGATCGGGAAAGCCGGGAGTTCCTCGCCTATACCATCACTCGAGGAGAACGGTTTGCGCGGCTGCGCTATACCTTTGAAGAGGTGGAGCAGGCGTTTCGCTCGACGGTTGCGGACCGGCCGGGAGATATCCATCTCACCCTGCTGCGGCCGAAGCCGCTCGACGCGCCCTATCATTTCTCGATCGAACGCTTCGCGTGCCGTCTGGCGGACTATCTCAACAGCCGTGATCTGACTGAACGGAATTATCATGCCTATATCGCGCTCTACCGGCGGGATGAGAAGGCGCCGTACGGCATCGCGGCTGTGCAGCAGTTTCTCGGGGATATGCAGCAAAAACAGGAATGGGCCTTTCGGGAGTTCCGCAGCATCCATTTCCTCGCCGAGCACAAGCGGGGCATTTGGGAACGGCTGTGCTATGTCTGCGAGACCGCCTCGCCGTTGGAGGAATTTCGTGCGCTGACGTCGCGCTATCGGGAGGTGGCCGACGGCTTTGAGCAGGCGCGGATGCTGTATTTAAAGGGGCAGTATCTGAATTGGGAGGATCCGGCGACGCCCGCGCGCTGGGCGGATATGCGCGAGCGGGTGATCCGACAAATGGAGGAGAAGCTCCTGCTGGAGCAGTCGCTGTTGGCCGAGGCGGCTGTACTGCTGTTGCATCCGGCGCAGCCGAAGCCGGACACCCTGTCGGAGATTAGCGGTGAAGCGGCTGTTTCGATGGAAATCGACACAGAGACGGCGTTGTATCGACACAGCCTGATCCTGCACTGTCGTTGGAATCACCCCCGGCGGCTGGATCGGGTCTGCGTTTCGCAGCGGCGCTTTGCCACTGTTTGGGTGGACGGCGAGGCACTGCCGCCGCGCCCGTCAATGGAGGAGTGCGTGGAAAAGATGATTTGCTGGCGTGTGCGGAAAACCTGCGCACGGGAGCTGACGGTGCGGCTGCTGTCGGACTTTCCGATTCTGCCGGAGGAGACGGTGCTGCGTGTCTATGAGATGAGCCTGAGCTGGCGGCGGCCCGCTGTGGCCTCGAGCAGCTGGCAGCCGGAGGACGGCGAGGTCTTCCAGCCCATGACACCAGACATGGCGGTGGACGGGGAGGAAAAGACCTATTGGAATGCGCGGCCACATTGGCAGCCAGGCGAGACATTTCTCGAGGTGGATTTGGAATCGGAGATGACGGTCAATGCCGTGCTGATCGCGGAGCGGCTGGGAAATCGGCGACTGTGCGGCTATGCCGTGTATGGCTGCGGCGAGGACGGCATGTGGCGGTCGCTTCTGCGGGAAGACGGGGAGCCGGTCGGTGCGTTCCGGCTGCATCGATTCGCGACACAGCCCGTGCGGCGGCTGCGACTGGTCGTGGAGCGGACACTGCCGGATCAGTACGGCTTCGATGAACCGGCGATCGGCCGGTTCGATGCCTATTGTCTGCCGATGAATTGACGTTTTATCTTGGCATGATAGAATGATGGTGGAAAGCAGTGGCTTCGGTTTGGAAAGGAGAGTTCCCGCATGGGGTGGTCTGCACATCCGAGGATTTCAACGTCGACAATATCACGGAAAATGTGTGCTGGCGGGAGACTTCAATCGGGATGGAAAATGTGATCTGGAGGCGTTGTACAAGTATCCGACAGGCTTTGGAATATGGCAGTTCCCGGGCTCCGGCACCACACCCTTTACCCACTGGCAAAAATGGCGTACCTATTGAGCAGACCGTTCTTTTCAGAATCTTTCGAAAAACATCAGAAAGGGCTTGCAATCTGCGGGCAAATGATGTAGAATAATATACACCTCCCAAGGAGGCGTATATATCCGCCCGTGGCGAAGCTGGATATCGCAGTGGATTCCGATTCCAAAGGCCGGGGGTTCGAATCCCTCCGGGCGGACCAAAAGAAGACCCGCACGCAAAACGCGTGCGGGTCTTCTTTTTATCCCTGTTTGTCGAGCGGTGACATTTTTTGAAACAGAAGCCTGTGGTGGAGGTTTTAAATCCCATTTAAAAGTGATCATATGATCTAATCTGAAATTTTTTACCGATAATTGACAAATTTTCTCCAAATTGGTATAATAATCAAAAATAATGTACGGGCGGGGTGGTTTCTTGGATTTTTTAACAGATCGAGTGTTGGCGCATATCAGCGAGGATCAGACCCGTGAACAGCCTTTGCTCGATCATCTACAAAATACCGCCCATCTGGCTGCTGCTTTTTCCGCCGCCTTTGGTGCGGAGCAGCAGGGCTATCTGGCCGGATTGCTGCACGATATCGGCAAATACAGCGAGGAGTTTCAGCAGCGACTGCACGGCGGCGACAGGGTAGATCACTCTACTGCGGGGGCGCAGGAGGCGTGCCGGCATCAACAGCGGCCAGCGGCATTTGCGATTGCGGGGCATCACAGCGGTCTGCCGGATATGGGGGCGAAGCATGATTCTGCGGACAGCGTCACTTTTTTCGGCCGGATGAGGCGAAGTATCCCGAACTATAGCCGCTGGCAACAGGAGCTGTCCTTCCCCGATACACCGTCGGTTTCGTTGCCGCGGGATTCTCTTGCAGTGTCTCTTTATATCCGCATGCTTTATTCGGCGTTGGTCGATGCGGATTATATCGATACGGAAACGTTCATGAAAGGCGAGCAGCCCCGTGGCAGTTATCCTGCCGTCCCGGTTTTGCTCGATCGTCTTAAGTGCTATGTCCGGGAACGCTGGGGTGTCGATATGGAGGCGGCTTCACCGCCTCCGGCGGCCGATGAAACGGTCACACAGCAGTTGAACCGTCGCCGATCCGACATCCTGTGCACCTGCCTGCAACGCGGACTGGCGGGGAAACGGGGACTGTACACCCTGACGGTGCCGACCGGCGGCGGGAAGACGGTCTCCTCTCTGGCCTTTGCGCTGGCCATGGCGGCTGCCCAGAACATGGAACGGGTGATCTATGTCATTCCCTATACCTCGATTATCGAACAGAATGCCGGGGTATTTGCCGAGATTCTGGGAACGGAAAACGTGCTGGAGCATCACGCCGGCGCGGAATATCAGCTCTCGGAGGACGCGGATCCGACGGCTTACCGCAAGGCGCTGGCGGCGGAGAACTGGGACGCGCCGCTCATTGTGACAACAGCGGTGCAATTTTTTGAATCGCTCTATGCCAATCGTTCCTCCCGCTGCCGCAAGCTCCACAATATCGCGAACAGTGTCATCGTTTTCGACGAGGCGCAGACGATACCGACTGTGTATCTCGATCCCTGTGTGGCGGCCATCGCCCGGCTGGTACAGTATTACGGTGCGACGGCGGTACTCTGTACCGCGACCCAACCCGCGCTGGAGTCGGTCTTTCAGAAATTTGCGCCGGAGCTGTCGATGGAGGAGATCTGTCCCGAGCCGGAACAGCAGTACCAGCTGTTTCGACGAACTACGATACAGGATTTGGGCCAAATCGACGAGGAGGCGTTGGCAGAACGTCTCAACGAGGCGGAACAGGTGCTGTGCGTCGTGAACAAACGGCTCACGGCGCAAACCCTGTTCGACGCTCTGCGGGGAGAGGGGAACTACTGCCTCACGACCTTGCTCTATCCCGCCCACCGCAAACGGCTGCTCGCAGAGATCCGGCAGCGGCTGCGGGAGGGACTGCCCTGCCGGGTGGTGTCCACTTCGCTGATCGAGGCGGGAGTGGATGTGGATTTCCCGGTTGCCTACCGGGAGGAGACCGGGCTGGATTCCATTCTCCAGACTGCCGGGCGCTGCAACCGGGAGGGAAGGCGCAGGGCAGAGGAAAGCCCGGTTTTTGTGTTCCGCCTTTTCGATATGTCGCAGAACAAGAAAACAGAGCAGGCAAATGAGACGATACAGCAGGAGAACAGAGCGATACAGCAAAAAGTTCACATGACGCGCATGATTCTGCGGGATTTTGCGGATCCGTCCGGCCCCGACGCCATCCGGCAGTATTTCGAGGGCTGGCGGGCGATTCTCGGCGACGACCAGCTGGACACCCAAAGGATTCTGAAGAAAACCCAGGCACTCGCCTTTGCGGAGATTGCCAGGAATTTTCATCTCATTCATTCGCCGACGCGCACGGTCTATATTCCGCTCGGCGAGGGGGCGACGTTGGTGGAACAGCTGCGCCGCGGCGAACGAAGCCGTTCGCTTTTCCGTCGGCTCGGGCAATATGGGGTCAGCGTGTATCCTGAGCACCTGGAAGCTCTGAACTGCGCGGGGAAGCTCTCGTATCTCGACGAAGACGTGGTGGTGCTGGTAGACACCAGCTGCTACAGCGAGCAGACCGGACTGCTGCTGGATGTGCCGTTCGGACAGTGCTGGACGGTATGAGCGTATACACAGGAAAAAGCGGCAGGGGGTAAGCCCTGCCGCCATTCCACATGTTGCCACACAATACACCAAATTATTTCAATCCACGCCGCCATTCCGGGCGGCGACCAGTTCCTATTATACGGCGCTTGCCTAAAATTGCAAGTGAAAATATTTTTTCATCCGCTATTGACAGGTTAACTTGTGAGGTGTATACTGAAAGCGCGATATACATTACACAAAATTGAATTGAAAGGAGATGAGGAGATGATCCAATTGGAGGTATGGGGGCCCTACGCCTGCTTTTCGAGGCCGGAGCTTTCGGTCGAACGGGTGTCGTATGATGTCCCCACCCCTTCCGCCGCCCGCGGCATCATCGATGCCATCTATTATCACCCCGGCCTGTGCTGGCGGATCGATCGCATCCACGTGCTCAACCCCATCCGGTTCACCAACATCCGCCGGAACGAGGTCAAGAACAAGATCTCGGCCAGAACCGTCCGCAGCGCCATGCAGGGGAGCGGCGAGCCGCTCTATCAGGTCACTTCGCAGGATATCGTCCAGCGCGCCGCCATGGTGCTGCAGGACGTACACTATGTCATCGAGGCGCATTTTGAGATGACCGATCAGGCTGCGCCGTCGGACAATCCCGGCAAATTTCAGGACATCGTCACCCGTCGAATGGCCAGAGGCCAGTGCTTCCATACACCCTATTTCGGCTGCCGGGAATTCCCGGTTTCTTTCCGCCCCTGGCCGGGCGGTCCTATCCCGGCCATCCCCGAGACCCGCGACCTGGGGCTGATGCTATACGATATGGATTTTCGCGATCCCGGCGATATCACCCCGCTCTTTTTCCGTGCCCGACTGGAAAACGGGGTGCTGAACGCGGCAGACTGTGAGGTGTTCCGATGATTTTGCAGGCTCTGGTGCAGCACTATGAGGATTTGCTGGCACTCGGGGAAATCTCCCGCCCCGGCTGGGGCAAGGCAAAGGTGTCCTATGGACTCGAGCTCGCGGACGACGGCACGCTGCTCTCCCTCATCCCGCTCGAAACCGAGCAGCTCCGCGGCAACAAAACCGTGCTGGCGGCTCAGGAGCGGGAGGTGCCCATGCCGGTCAAACGCACCGTCGGCATCTCTGCGAATTTTTTGTGTGACAACAGCGGCTACCTGCTGGGAGCGGATGCCAAGGGCAAGCCGAAGCGCACTGCGCAGTGCTTTGCCGCCTGCAGGGAACTGCACGAGACGGTTCTCGCGGGTGTCCAGTCGGCGGCGGGACAGGCGGTGCTCGCATTTTTCGCGCGCTGGCAGCCGGAGGCGGCGGCCAGTCATCCGGCGCTTGCCCCATACTGGGAGGCGCTGATGAAGGGCGGCAACCTGATCTTCTGGCACAGATACCGACCGGTTTTCGATGACCCGGAGGTGCGGGCGCGCTGGCAGGCGCATTACGACGGCAAAGCCGGTGAGGGGGAAATCCGCTGCCTCGTGACCGGGCAAAAGGCGGCGCCGGAGGAGATTCATCCCGCCATCAAAGGGGTGCGGGGCGCGCAGTCCTCAGGGGCGGCGCTCGTCTCCTTCAATGCACCCGCCTTCTGGTCCTATGACCGGGAATACGGCGAAAACGCCCCGATCAGCGGCTATGCGGCCTTTGCGTATACAACAGCGCTGAACCACCTGCTCGCAGACCGGGATCATGTACAGGTGATCGGCGACACCACCGTGGTCTGCTGGGCCATGGGCGGCCAGAGTGCTTATCAGGATTGCGGCCTCGAGATGCTCAACAGCGATACCGATACTGAGCGGGATCTGCTGGATACACTTCGGAAGCTTGCAAAGGGGCAGAAGGTCGAATGGGACGATACACTGCTGGATCCCGATATGACCTTCTATGTGCTGGGGCTGTCGCCCAATGCCGCCCGACTCTCGGTGCGGTTTTTCTGGCAGAACAGCTTTGGCGCTTTTACACGCAATATACTCGCACATTACGAGCGGCTGGAGATGATTCGACCGGCCTATGAGAAGCGGCCGCGGCTCTCGATCGGATCCATCCTGTGGGAGACGGTCAACCGCAAGGCGAGCAGGCCCGAGCCGCCGCATCAACTCGCGGGCAGCCTGCTACTTTCCATTCTCAACAATACTGCCTATCCCGCCACGTTGCTGAACAACGTCATGCTGCGCATCCGCGCGGAGAAAGAGATCAGCTGGGGGCGAGCGTCGATCGTGAAGGCCTATTACTTGCGGAACACAAATTCAAACTGTCCGGAGGAGATTTTGATGGAAAAGTGCAACGAACAGTCGAGTTACATGCCCTATGTGCTGGGACGGCTCTTTGCGGTGCTGGAGGCGCTGCAAAGGGCGGCCAATCCCGACATCAACACCACGATCAAGGATCGCTATTTCAATGCTGCCTCCACAATGCCGGAAATGGTCTTTCCGACCATCCTTCGTCTGGCACAGAATCATCTGAAGAAGCTGAAAGATGGCCAGAAAATTTACTATGACAAACAGATTACGGAGTTGATGGCCAGAATCACTGAGACATATCCCGCACGAATGGATCTGCCGGAGCAGGGCGCTTTTCAGATCGGCTATTATCATCAGGTACAAAAAAACTACACCAAAAAGGAGGACAAGTAAATGTCTGCACCCATTCAAAATCGCTATGATTTCGTGATTCTCTTCGATGTGGAGAACGGCAACCCCAACGGCGACCCCGACGCCGGTAACATGCCCCGGGTGGATCCTGAGACGGGAACCGGACTGGTCACAGACGTCTGCCTGAAACGGAAGATCCGCAACTATGTGGAAACGGTGCGCGAGGGAGACGAGCACTGTCAGATTTATATCAAGGAACAGGTTCCACTCAACAAGAGTGACCAAAAGGCGCTGGATCATCTGGGGGTCGTCGGCGACCTCAAGGCCGCCAAAAAGGACGATGCCGAGCTGGATCGGAGGATCCGGGATTACATGTGCGAGCATTTTTATGACATCCGGACCTTCGGCGCGGTGATGACCACCTTTGTAAAGGGTGGCCTGAACTGCGGTCAGGTGCGCGGGCCGGTGCAGCTGGGCTTTGCCCGCTCGGTTGATCCGATTGTGCCGCAGGAAATCACCATCACCCGTGTTGCCATCACCAGGCCGGAGGATGCCGAAAAGAAAAACACGATGGGCAACAAGTACATCGTCCCCTATGGCCTCTATCGGGCGGAGGGCTATGTCTCGGCGAACCTGGCCCGCAGGACCACCGGCTTTTCCGAGGAGGATCTGGCACTTTTGTGGGAGGCGATCCTCAACATGTTCGAAATCGACCACAGTGCCGCCCGGGGCAAGATGGTGGTGCGGGAGCTGATTGTCTTCCGCCACGACTCCGAGCTCGGCAACGCGCCGTCCTATCGACTCTTTGAGGCGGTACAGGTGACGCGCAAGCCCGATGTGAAGATCCCGCGCTGCTATGGCGACTATACCGTCACGGTGCCGGACACCCTGCCGGAAGGGGTCACCTGCACGAGGATGTGCTGATGGACGGGCGAGAGGAGGAGTATCTCGCCATGTCCGGCATCCAGCACTTCTCCTTCTGCCGACGGCAGTGGGCCCTGATCTGTCTGGAACAGCAGTGGGCGGAAAATTTGCGCACAACCGAGGGCAAGCTCGAGCACGACCGCTGTCACGATGAGGGCCTGTCCGAAAAGCGCGGTGATCTGCTGATTGTGCGCGGCATGCGGGTGATCTCCCATCGGCTGCGTCTCACCGGCAACTGTGATGTGGTAGAGTTTCGCGTCTCTGCGGACGGCGTGCCGTTGCAGGGACGGGAGGGTTGCTGGCAGCCTTTGCCGGTCGAGTATAAGCATGGCCATTCCAAAGAGAATGATGCCGACCGTCTGCAGCTCTGTGCACAGGCGATGGCGCTCGAGGAAATGTTGGTCTGCGAGATTCCCGGTGGCGCGCTCTTTTATCAGGAGACCCGCCGCCGGGAGCCGGTGACGTTCTCGCCGGAGCTGCGCGCGCTCACCCAAAAGATGGCGGCGGAGATGAACGACTGCTTTGTCCGCGGCCATACACCGAAGGTGCGTCCCGGCAGGCACTGTAACGCCTGCTCACTGAAAGAGCAATGCCTGCCCCGACTCTGCGGCAGGCTGGATGCGCAGCGGTATATCCGGGAACACCTGTCCGGTGGGGAGGGTATATGAGACATCTGCTGAACACCCTGTTTGTACTGACCGAAGACAACTATCTGGCGCTGGAGGGAGAAACCGTTGTGGTTAACCGCCGCGATGCCGAGCCGGTTCGGTTTCCGCTGCATACCCTGGAGGGCATACTGTGCTTCACCTATCCCGGTGCCAGCCCGGCGCTGATGGGGGCCTGTGCGGAGCGGGGCATCGATCTCTGCTTTTTCAGTCCGCGCGGCAAATTTCTGGCGCGGACGACCGGTGAGGAACGGGGAAATGTGCTGCTTCGGCGGCAGCAATACCGCATTGCCGACAACGAGGAGGCGAGCTGCCGGTATGCCGCCGGGTTTCTGCTGGGCAAGGTCTATAACAGTCGATGGGTTCTCGAGCGTGCCACACGGGATCATCCCCAGCGCGTACCGGTCGAACGGCTCAAGGAGCTGTCTGCCCAACTCGGGGCGGCGCTGCCGTCCATCCGGGACTGCCGGGAGCCGGAACAGCTTCTGGGGCTGGAGGGGGAAACCGCCAAAGGCTATTTCGAGGGCTTCAGCCATCTTGTATTGCAGCAGCGGGAGGAGTTCGCGTTTCATGGCCGCAGCAGGCGGCCACCGCTCGATAACATCAACGCGTTGCTCTCGTTTGCCTATACCCTGCTGGCGCGGGAATGTGCTGCTGCGTTGGAGGGGGTGGGGCTGGATCCCTATGTCGGCTTTCTGCATCGGGCGCGGCCGGGACGAAGAAGTCTCGCGCTGGATCTGATGGAGGAGCTGCGGAGCGTATATGCCGATCGGCTGGTACTCAGCTGTGTCAACCAGAAGAGCATCAACGCCGGTCACCTGCAAAAGCAGGAAAATGGCGCCGTGCTGCTGACCGATGAGGGACGTCGGGTTTTTCTGGCAGCATGGCAGCAGAAGAAGCAGGAGCAGATCACTCACCCGTTTCTGGGAGAAAAGCTGCCGTGGGGGCTGGTGCCGCATGTACAGGCGCTATTGCTCGCGCGTACACTTCGCGGGGATCTGGAAGAGTATCCGCCGTTTTTCTGGAAGTGAGGAGAGGGGATATGCTGGTACTCATCACCTATGATGTCAATACCGAAACACCGGCCGGCCGCCGCAGACTGCGGAAAATCGCCAGGGTTTGCGTCGACCATGGCCAGCGTGTGCAGAATTCCGTATTCGAATGCCTGCTGGATGCCGCGCAGTTTGCCGCGCTCAAAGCGGAACTGATCCGGCTGATGGACCCAAAACAGGACAGCCTGCGATTTTATCAGCTCGGCAATCGTTATCAGAATCGTGTGGAGCATGTTGGTCTGCATCCCGAATTTGCACAGGATGATTTGCTGCTGGTATAGGCTGGTGCGAACGGGAAGTGATCATGAAATCCTTTGGGGGTTCGCACTAGGAATATCTGCGATTTTTCCCGGAAGGTTTCCCGGACGCGGCCCATAGCATAAGAAAATTGTGTATTTTGATGCATGAGCGCATCAAAATCAGGGGAAGATTCTCCCTTTTTGCTGTCGCCCTCCGCACGGAGGGCGTGGATTGAAATCGGTTACAACATCTTGGCGGCAATAATCTTTGAAAAGTCGCCCTCCGCACGGAGGGCGTGGATTGAAATAAAGCTATCTGCTTGTCGAGCAGGTGACGCACAAGGTCGCCCTCCGCACGGAGGGCGTGGATTGAAATCAGGAACCGGTGCCCTTGTGCGTCAGCGATGTCGTCGCCCTCCGCACGGAGGGCGTGGATTGAAATGGCCGAAAAGTGTCCGTCAATCGCGGATGTCCGACTGTCGCCCTCCGCACGGAGGGCGTGGATTGAAATACTTTTGGAGGGATTCTAATGCATTTAGATATATAGTCGCCCTCCGCACGGAGGGCGTGGATTGAAATGCGTATCGTCTGTTGACCTCCACGCTGGTGTGCGTGTCGCCCTCCGCACGGAGGGCGTGGATTGAAATCCGGCTATACAAGTGGGGGAGACCGTCTTGCTTTGTCGCCCTCCGCACGGAGGGCGTGGATTGAAATGGCAATATGCCAAACTCTGTCGGTCGCAGATCGTGTCGCCCTCCGCACGGAGGGCGTGGATTGAAATCATCGGATTCACCGGTATCGATGACCAGGGTGCAGGTCGCCCTCCGCACGGAGGGCGTGGATTGAAATGTCTATTATGGATCTGCCATCCTCACCGAGGAGGCGTCGCCCTCCGCA
>USLV01000017.1 GCA_900555705.1 uncultured Oscillospiraceae bacterium
CCCACGCTGAGCACATCGCTCGCCTGCTTGACCATGCCGCCGCGACGCAGCAGTGCGCGGCAGCGGCTGGCGAGCTCCATGAGCGAGAAGGGTTTAGTCAGGTAATCGTCGGCACCGCCATCGAGCGCCATCACCTTGTCGAGCTCGGTGTCCTTGGCGGTAAGCATCATGATGGGCACCGTCGCCGTCAGGCGGTCGGCGCGCAGGCGGCGCATAATCGCCAAACCATCGGTATCGGGCAGCATGATGTCGAGCAGGATGAGATCCGGCAGGCGACCGAAGCCGCTGCCCTCTTCGGCGTGGACGCGGTATTCCTCCATCCGTCGCTCGAGAACCTCCCGCATCGCGCCGTAGTCATCCGCGGCGAGCGCTGTCCGGATCGAAAACCGCCGGTAGGCAGCCTTCAGCGGCCGCCCGTTTTCAAAGACGACCATACCCGCGACCGGTTCGCTGCCCGCTGTGTGGGAGATATCGTAGCATTCGATATAGGCGGGCGGCTGAGCCAGCCCGAGCAACCGTGCGAGCTCATCCAGCGCCGCCGCGTCCCGCCCGGCCATTCCCGCCTGTTGCGCGATGCGCTCGGCCGCGTTGTTGCGGCACATCTCCACGAGATGAGCCTGCTCACCCTTCTGTGGCTGGACGATATGCACCCGATGCCCGGCCTTTTCTCCGAGCCACTGCTCGAGCAGCTCAGTGTCCTCCAGCTCGCCGTCTACCGTCACCTGTGGCGGTACTGTCTCGCGCAGCGAGTAGTAGCGCCGCAGGAACTCTGCGCGGGCGGCGGGGGCGTCCGCCGCCTCGTCGATCAGAAAATGCTCGCGATCATAGAGGCTGCCGCCTGTGAAGCGGAACACCTCGAAGCAGGCATGGCCGCTTCCCTGAGCGAGGGCGATGACGTCCTGCTCCTCGACGCGGGACATGACAACCTTCTGTTTGCCGCCGATGCGCCGAATCGCGGCAATCCGGTCGCGCAGCCGTGCCGCCTTCTCAAATTCAAGATTCGCCGCGGCTTCCTCCATCCGCTCGTTCAGCAGCGAGAGCATTTTCGCGCTACCCTTTGTCAAAAATTCGAGGGCGCCGGACAACCGCTCCTCATAGTCCGCCTCGCTGATACGCCCGCTACAGGGCGCACAGCACTGGCCGATGTAGTGGTTGAGGCAGGGACGTTCGGTGCGGAGCCGACCGCCGCGGACAAACGGGCGGGTACAGGTCGGCAGCGCGAACACCTTGCAGGCCTCGTCGACCGCCTCACGGACAGCGTAGGAGCTGATATAGGGGCCGAGATACCGCGCGCCGTCGTCGAACCGCTGCATCGCCGCCGTGATGCGGGGATAGGGCGGAGGAGAGACGCGGATATAGTGGTAGCCCTTGTCGTCCTTCAGCAGAATGTTGTATTTCGGAGCGTACTGCTTGATAAGTGAGCATTCCAGCACCAGTGCCTCGAACTCGCTGTCCGCGAGGATATAGTCGAAGTGGTCGACCTGGGCGACCATCTGCCGGACCTTGTCGGTGTGACCGGTGTCCGATCCGAAATACTGGCTGACGCGATTTTTGAGCGCCTTGGCCTTGCCGATATAGATGATGTCGTTCTGGGCGTTTTTCATCAGATAGACGCCCGGCTGAAGCGGCAGCGCCATCGCCTGTCGACGGAGCTGGGGCAGCTTCGGATTGCGTTCATGCACGCGGCGTCCCTCCTTTGATCATCACTGGCCCACCAGCTTCGCCATCGAGCCCACGAGATTCGAACTGCGGGTCGCGGACATATTGTTGACAAACAGCACGTCCTGAATACCATTCTTCTTGACAAATTCGGTCAGATCGCCGTTGTAGTAGCGATAGTCGATGACATAAACGGTCTGATAGTCGGCGACGAGGAAGGGGACAAAGGCATTGCCGTAGGATTCCTTGATGACAACACAGGAGGAGCCGTCGGTGCGGTCCTGGTTTTGAATCACCGTGAGGGGATTGTCGCCGCCGATGAAGGTGTTGTATTTGCTGCTCGAGGCCCAGCCGGAGACATCCGAGATCACCGGCCAGTCGCGGGTCGCGCCGCTGCGGTCGGTGAACTGCATCGTGGCGCGGCAGGGCGGCAGATAGGCAGTCACGATATCCGGGTTCGCGGCGAGCGACGGAGTTTTGTACTTTGTATAGAACGAGCCGAGAAAATCGGGGAAAACTTTGGTCTGGTAGCTCTCGAGCGCGGGTGCAGTCATCCCTTTCGCGGCGCAGAACTGGGCGTAGGCATAATAGGCGCCGGTCGCGGTCCAGTGATGGTCGGTGCGGAAATAGAGGTATTCGTTGCGGTGGGCCCGCAGCGTGTCGAAGAGATCGATGGTTTTGACACGGGAATCCATCGAGCCATAGAGATACTGGATGGCCTTGAGCTGGTCGGCGGACTTCGCGCTCTGGCGGACGCTGTCGTCCAGCACGATGTCCATGCTGGTCGGAATCAGCAGATCGTAGACCGTGGCAGTGCCGTCGAGCCTGGCGGCGGCACGGTTAACCAGCTCGATGTAGCTGTTGGCGGCTGCCGTGCTGAAGCCGTAGTATTCATAGCCCGCATCGCCATAAACGAGGATCGCGCCGAGATCCTGCGTATTGATCTCGCCGGAGGGAGGCGGCGCGGTGGGCTCGATGTCCTTTGAGGGAGGCGCCGTTGTGGTGGATTCCGGCTGGGTGGTGATGTCCGTTGTGGTGGATTCCGGCTGAGAGCCGGTGGTGGTGGCGCCGGTCGTCGAGGAGGTGTTGTCTGCGGGGCGTGTGGGGACGTCGGGAATCTCATCGTCGTCGAAATTGGCGCCCCCCTGGTCATGAATCTCAACCGGGTGCAGACCGTAAGCCGACTGGACATAGCCGTTGACGGTCACGAGCTGATCCCGGAAGGGGAAGGTGTCGGAAAACCAGGTGTCGATTGCCTCGAAATAGCTGCCGTCGAGCAGCGCCTCGAGTGAGAAAGCGGGGAACTTCGCGAGCTCCCGCTTTTCGCTCTCGGAAAAGGTGGGGCGCAGCGGCAGTATCAGCGACAGGACGCAGCCTGCTGCCAGCAGCAGAAAGAAGGCCAGTGCTTTGGCAGCCGGGTATTTGGGTGCATATTGCTCCTGCTCCAGCCGGGAAGAGAATTTCAGCGATGATTTCATGGATGACAGCCTCCTCTCAGAACTGGAAATACAGGAACGGGTTGTAGCTGTCGCCGACCAGCGCGATGGTCGACAGCGCGAGCAGCAGCACCGGCGCTGCCACCTGCGTGACCGCCGTGACCCGATGGGCGGCACGGCTGTGCGGCGCGGCCTTTTGCAGGTGGGCGCTCACGTTGCGCAGCAGCGGGGTCACCGCCAGTACGGCGATGATCAGGAAAAACATATAGTTGAGCCAGACGGTCCCGGCCTCAAAAGAGGTGAAGGAATTGCCGTTGGCGCAGAAGAGTCCTTTGGTGACGATCCAGGCATTCGAGAGATGGCGGAACCGGAAGAGAATCCAACCGAAGAACACGACAGCCAGCAGATAAAACCGGGAAAAAACACCGGGAAGCCGGTCGAGCACACGCTTGAAGAACAGCTTCTCAAGCGCGAGGAAGATAAAGAAATAAAGACCCCAGAGCACAAAGTTCCAGCTCGCGCCGTGCCAGAGTCCGGTCAGCGCCCAGACGATCAGCAGATTGAAAATGGTGCGGGGCAGACCGCGTCGGCTGCCGCCGAGCGGGATATAAACATAATCGCGGAAGAAGGAACCGAGTGAGATGTGCCAGCGGCGCCAGAACTCCGTGACCGAGCGGGACATATAGGGATAGTCGAAATTTTCACGGTAGTGGAAGCCGACCATGAGCCCCATGCCGATCGCCATGTCGGAATAGGCGGAAAAGTCGAGGTAGATCTGAAGCATATAGGCGAGCACGCCGAGCCAGAGCAGCAGTGCGGGCTGACCGAGCAGCTTCTCGGCATTCGCGGCGGCGGCCTCTGCGGTGGTGTTCAGCCCGTCCTCCAGCAGGAACCGGTCGGCGAGCAGGCCGCAGGTATTGGCGAGCAGCGCCTTTTTGCCGAGTCCGACGGTGAACCGTGTGATGCCGCGGCTGACATCTCCGAGCGTCGACCGGCGCATCAGAATCTCGTCCGCGACGTGCTGATAGCGGACGATTGGGCCCGCGATGCACTGGTGGAAGAGGCTGACGTACATCAGCAGATGGAAAAACTGTTTTTGAGCGGGCACTTCGCCGCGGTAGACATCGACAACATAGGTGAGCAGCTGGAAGGTGTAAAAGGAGATGCCGATCGGCAGCAGGATCTCCGGCACGACCGAGGGAAAGCCGGTCAGCGTTTGCAGATTGCCCATCAGGAAGGTACCGTATTTGAAGATGCCGAGCAGGCCGAGATCAACGACACACGCGGCGACCAGCCCGATTTTGGAAAGCGGGGTGCCGCTGCCGCGCTCGATCAGCAGCGACAGCAGCCAGTCGGCCAGTGTCATCCCGACCAGCAGCAGCACGTATTTCGGCTCGCCCCAGGCATAGAACAGCAGCGAAAAGATCAGCAGTACCATGTTCTTGGCACGGATGGAGCGCGCCAGTACATAGAACAGCAGATTCAATGGCAAAAACAGATAGACAAACAACAGGTTGGAAAAAACCACACAAACACTCCCTCGACCAGTCGGACAACAACGTTTATTACATATAAGAATAGAAAAAAAGGAATCAAAAGTCAATGGCAGAAAGCGGGAAAATTGCAAAAATTTCAGGAATAGCGGGGGAATGTGCCGAGAGACGCTTCCCCTTTTTGTGCATTTTACCACTTTACTTTGCTAGCAGAATACCGTATACTGAATCCAACTGATCTATTTATAGTGAGAGGGGTAGATACATATGAAAAAAGTGCTGTCTGTTCTGACGGCGGCGTTGATGGCGATGGCGCTGTTCAGCGGGTGTAGCCAGAAGCCGGTGGAGTATGTCGTGCTGGAGGATGCGCTGTCTGATGAGGAATATGCGATTGCGTTCCGCAAGGAAGACAAGACGCTGCGTGACGAGGTGCAGCGTCTGCTCTGCGAGATGAAAAAGGACGGCAAGCTCGCCGAGATCACGACGACCTGGTTCGGCAAGGACACGTCGGTTGTGCCGGACAGCTTCGAGCCGAAGGCCGGGGAGGCCGACGATTCTCTGCAGAAGATCAAGGACGCGGGCGTTTTCAAGCTCGGCCTCGACGATTCGCTGCCGCCGATGGGCTTCCAGGATAAGGACGGCACCATCATCGGCTATGACATCGACCTTGCCCGCGAGGTCTGCAACCGTATCGGCGTCAAGCTCGAGACGGTGCCGATTAACTGGACTCGCAATATCGACGAGCTCAATGCCGGCAACATCGACTGTATCTGGAACGGTCTGACGGTCAACGCCGAGCGCGACGAGAAGACCTGCCTGACCGAGCCGTATCTCGAGAATCAGCAGGTGGTGGTGACGCTGAAGGATTCCGGGATCAATAAGCTGGATGACCTGAAAGGCAAGCGCGTGGCGCTCCAGGCGGGTTCGACCGCGGTCGAGGCGCTGGATGGAAAACCCGATGTCAAGAACAGTCTCGCGGAGGTCTCGGAGATCGACAACAACGTGCTCGCGATGTATGAGCTTCGCCAGAAGACCAGCGACGCGGTTGTGATGGACGAGACAGTGGCGCGCTACTATATCGGCCACCTCAATGAACTTGAGGATACCGTGAGCAAGGCCGACTAAACGAAGAATGGAAAAAGACGGGCGGAACCGCACGGATCAACGGTTCCGCCCGTTGCTGTTGAAACCCGGGAAAGGAGATGCCGCCCCATGGAACCGGCGGAAATCTGGAATCTGGTCCAGCGGATGGCGGTCACGTCCGTGACAACGCTGGAGCTCTTTTTCTTCACTCTGCTGTTTGCTCTGCCGCTCGGCATGGTGCTTGCCTTCGGTCGGATGACAAAATTTTCTCCGATCCGTTGGCTGACACAGGTCTATCTGCTCGTGATGCGCGGAACGCCGCTTATGTTGCAGCTGATCTTTTTCTTCTATGCCACGCCGCTCACATACTGGTTCGGCCTCAGCCGGCTACAGGTCGCGATTGTAGCCTTTATCTTCAACTACGCGGCCTATTTCGCCGAGATCTACCGCAGCGGCATCGAGGGGATCCCCGCTGGACAGTATGAAGCGGCGAACGTGCTCGGCTTTTCGCGGCGCCAGACCTTCTTCCGAATCGTGCTGCCGCAGGTCGTGAAGCGCATCCTGCCCACGATGGGCAACGAGTTCATCACGCTGGTCAAGGACACCTCGTTGTCCCTTGTGATCGGCGTGGCCGAGATCACCTCTCTCGCCAACAAGGTGCAGGCAAGCGCGGTCTCATTGATACCGGTTGTGGTCGCGGCGGCGTTCTATCTGGCAATGAATTTTGTGGTCGCGCGCGGGTTCGCCTTCGCGGAGAACAAGCTGAGCTATTATCGCTGACGGCGGGAAAGGGGAATTTTCGATATGGCTGTTTTGACAGCGGAGCATATCCGCAAGTCCTTTGCAGACAAGGTGGTGCTGGACGATATCTCCCTCGAGGTCGGCGAAGGGGAGGTCCTGTCGGTGATCGGGCCGTCCGGTTCGGGCAAATCGACCCTGCTGCGTTGTCTGACCCTGCTCGAACGGGTGGATCGGGGCGATATCCGCTATGGCGAGCTCTGCATGGTGGCAACCAGGGGGGAGCGGGGCGTTTATTCCCCCGCCGCGACGCTCCAACAGATCCGCCGTCGTTTCGGGCTGGTGTTCCAGAACTTTCATCTTTTTCCGCATTTCAACGTCCTGCGGAATATCACCGAGGCGCCGGTCTGCGTCGGCGGGAAAAATCGGGCGGAGGCGCGCGATGAGGCGATGGTGCTGCTCGAGAAGGTCGGTCTCGCCGACCGCGCGTCCGCCTATCCCTGTGAGCTGTCCGGCGGCCAGCAGCAGCGGGTGGCGATCGCCCGCGCGCTTGCGATGCATCCGGCACTGCTCTTTTTCGACGAGCCGACCTCGGCGCTCGACCCGGAGCTGACCGGCGATATCCTGAAGGTGATCCGCTCGCTCGCGGAGGAGCATATGACCATGGTGGTCGTGACCCATGAGATGGCGTTTGCGCGGGACGTCTCCGACCGCGTGATTTTCATGGACGGCGGGGTCATCGTCGAGCAGGGCGATCCCCACCAGGTGATCGCCAACCCGCAGAACGAGCGCACCCGAGCATTCCTCAACCGCTTTCTCGAAAGCGGCGTCGCCTTCTCGGAATAACGGGATGCGGACGCTGTATGTGAGTGATCTGGACGGCACGCTGCTGAATCCGCGGGCCGTCCTTTCGCCGTTTTCCGCTGCGATTCTGCGGGAACGGATCGAGACGGGACTGGATTTTACAGTAGCGACCGCCCGGACGGCGGCCACGGTGCTGCCGCTGATGCGGGAGGCCGGGCTGCGGCTGCCGGTCATCCTGATGAACGGTGTGCTGATCTATGATATTGCCCGCGATATCTATACGCAGGTGCTGACGATCGGGGAGACGGCCTGCCGGGAGGTGTTCGCGCTGCTGCGGGCGCGGGGCGTGACCGGCTTTGCCTATACGGTCGAGGACAACCGAATGCACACCTTTTATGAAAACCTCGACGCACCCCACCGACGCGCCTTTTATGAGGAGCGGCGGGAGCGGTACCACAAGGAGTTCACCCATATTCCGGATTTCGCGGCGCTTGCCGGCCGCCCGGTCGTCTATCTGTCGCTCTTTGATCGCGAGGAGGTACTGCGGCCGGTGCGGGAGGCGCTGGCTTCGCTGCCGGTACACTGCGAGTTTTACCGCGATATCTACGACCCGGCGCTGTGGTATCTCGAGCTGAGCAGCCCGCAGGCGGCGAAGAGCCGTGCGGCGCTTCGGCTGAAGGAGGAGGGCGGCTTTGACCGGCTGGTGAGCTTCGGGGACAATTTCAACGATCTGTCGCTCTTCTCGGTGAGTGACGCGGCCTATGCGGTGGCGAATGCGCGGCCGGAGGTACAGGCGGCGGCGACTGCCGTGATCGATGGAAATGACCGGGATGGGGTGGCGAGATGGCTGAGAGACAACACATAGTGCACCCGCTGGAGCCGGTGTATGATGCAGATTCCCGGGTGCTGATTCTCGGGACAATGCCCTCCCCCCGGTCGCGGGAGGAGGGGTTTTACTATGCACATCCGCGCAACCGGTTCTGGCCGGTTCTGGCGGCGGTGTTCGGCGAGCCGGTTCCGGAGACGACGGCTGCGCGCCGGGCTTTTCTCCGGCGGCACCGTCTCGCGCTGTGGGATGTGCTGGCCTCCTGTGAGATCACCGGGGCGGCGGACGGCAGTATTCGCTGTCCCGTCCCGAACGATATCGCCGGACTGCTCGCCCGGACGCGCATTCGGACGGTTTTCACAACCGGCCGGCAGGCGGCTGCGCTCTATCGCCGCCTGATCCAGCCGAAGACGGACCGGGAAGCGATCGCGCTGCCGTCGCCCAGTCCGGCCAACTGCGCCTGCTCGGAGCAGGCGCTTATTCAGGCGTATGCGGCGGTGCGCGCCGCCTGCGATTCGGACGAAGGAGGAGAGAAGCTGTGAAAGAGCCGGTCTGTATGGTGGTGGGAGCCGGGGAGTTCCGGGAGACGGCGCTGCCAATCGGCCCGCGCGATCTGCTGATCGCGGCGGACGGCGGCGCGGATTATCTGCGGGCGATCGGGCTGACGCCGGATGTTCTGATTGGAGACATGGATTCGCTGGCGGGGGAAACCGCCACCGAGACCATCCGGCTGCCGAGAGAGAAGGATGACACCGATATGCGGGCGGCGCTGCGACTCGGCTGGGAACGGGGGTATCGCCGTTTCCGAATCTACGGGGGACTCGGTGGACGGCTGGATCACACGCTGGCCAACCTGCAATGTCTCGCAGATATCAGCGCCCGCGGCGGCCGTGCCTGCCTGCTCGGGGACGATATCACCGTAACCGCCGTGACGAACGGCGTGTTCGAGCTGCCGCACGGACGGCGGGGTGTTGTCTCGGTTTTTGCGGTGAGCGACCGGGCGGCGGGGGTCGCCATCCGCGGGTTGCGTTATGAGCTGGAGGAAGCGCAGCTGACCAGCCGGTTCCCGATCGGCGTCAGCAACGAGAGTGACGGGACAGGCGGTCGCATATCCGTAGCGGACGGCACGCTGCTGATCCTGTATCCGAGAGGGGAGGAGCCGGATTGAAGGCGGTGATTTTTGATCTCGACGGTACGCTGCTCGACTCGATGGGCGTCTGGGCGCAGATCGACCGGGATTTTCTGCAAAAGCGGGGACTGCCGGTCCCGGCGGATTATACCGGGGCCGTCGCGTCGATGAGTTTTCGCGAGACGGCGGACTATACGATCGCGCGGTTTTCGCTGCCGGAATCGCCGGAGGCCGTGATGCGGGAATGGTATGAGATGGCGCGGGAGGCCTACGGCGAGCGGGTGCTGCTCAAGCCGTTTGCGGGCGATTATCTCCGCCGCCTGAAGGCGAGGGGACTGCTGCTCGCGACCGCGACCAGTCTGACAGACGACCTGTCGGTTCCCGCACTGCGGCGCAACGGGGTGGCGTCGCTGTTCGATGCGACCTGCTGCACCGCCGAGGTGGGCCAGGGCAAATCCTCGCCCGCCGTGTTTCTCCGGGCGGCGGAGAAGCTCGGTGTCGCGCCCGCGGACTGCCTTGTGTTTGAGGATATCTGCGCGGGGGTGCTCGCCGCGAAGCGGGCGGGCATGACGGTGTTCGGGGTGTTCGACCCGGCCGCGGCAGAGGAGGAAGCGGCCATTCGCGCGGCCGCCGATGGCTACATCCGTGATTTCCGCGACGCCCCGTTCTATAATGGCTAAATGGAGAAAAGGCAAAACAGCCCGGTAGGGATTTCCCCCACCGGGCTGTTTTGTGATAGATACGAATCAGAGCTGTACGGTTTTGCCTGCCGGGATGACGATCTTCTCGCCCGCGGCGCGAACCCAGACGTCGATCGCGGAGGGATTGTAGATCATGCGGCAGTCGGCGCCGAAGCGGAGATTGCGCTGTGCCGCGCGGTAGTCGAGAATCTCGATGTTGGTGGCGAACCAGACGTTGTCCCGTCCGGACACGCGTTTGCAGAACTCCTCCATCAGATCCCAGTTCTGGTTGGCGTCGAACTCGTAGCTGTGGCCCCAGACGTAGAGCAGTCGGTCACCCTTCGCCTTGAAAAAGGCGTCGACCCGGTCGAGCAGCCGGTCACAGTGGTGACAGGTCGGGTGCCAGAGAAGCGGATCGGAGGGGAAATCGAAGCTGCCGGTGCCTTTGGTGGTGCGGCTGTATTCCATGCCGCAGGCGCGGAAGACGGCGATTGTCCGCTCGTCATAGTCGCCGTAGGGATAGGACATGCCCCGAACCGGATAGCCGCAGAGCGCCTCGAGCCGCCGTCGGTCCTCCATGCACTCGTAGACAACCGCCTCGTTCGGCAGCCGTGTGGGCGAGGGATGGGTGAGGGTGTGGGAGGAGACCTCATGGTTGCGGTAGAGCGTCGTGATCTCCTCCGGCGCGACGTGCTTCTCTCCGCCGAGCGCGCCCGCGTTGAGATGGAAGGTGCCGCGGACACCGTATTGGTCGAAGATTTCGACCAGCCGTCGGTCGTGGATGGTGCCGTCGTCGTAGCTCATGGTCACGACGTGGTCGGTGCCGCCCGGATACAGCGATGTTTCAATGCGCATGGATACTGCCCCCTAATTCCAAATATAGGCTCAGTATAGCACGTCCCCGTGCGGGGTGTCAATGAAGAAAGCTACATGACGCGGACGGCAACAGGTACCCTGTCATTGACAAGAGCAGTATGGGATGTTACACTGATTGTACTACGGATATACAAACGATACAGCAGCAAGGAGGCGATCCCGTGTTTGCGCGTCTCAACAGCATGGGCCTGATGGGGATCCATGGTTTTCCGGTTCTCGTCGAGGCGGATCTCTCGAGCGGCCTGCCCGGCTTCGATGTGGTGGGACTGCCGGGGACGGCGGTGCGGGAATCCCGCGACCGCGTCCGGGCGGCGTTGAAAAACTGCGGCTTCACCTATCCGGTCAGCCGCATCACGGTCAATCTGGCCCCCGCCGATGTCAAGAAGGAGGGCTCGGTCTATGATCTGCCGCTGCTGCTCGCGCTGCTGCGCGCCAGCGGCCAGCTCGGCGAACCGCTCGAGGACTGTGCGTTTCTCGGCGAGCTGTCGCTGACCGGTGAGCTGCGTCCGGTGCATGGCGTGTTGCCGATGGTGATCGCGGCACGGGAGAACGGCTGGCGAAGGGTGTTTGTCCCGGCCGAAAACGCCGCCGAGGGGGCAGTCGTGGACGGCGTTGAGGTCTATCCGGTCCGGACGGTACCGGAGCTGCTCGCGCATCTGCTCGGACAGGCGGCGATCCCGCCGGCAAAGGCGCCGGACGGAACGGCGGTGTCGGACGGCTTTCTGCCGGATTTCGCGGATGTGATGGGGCAGACGGCGGCGCGGCGCGCGATGGAGGTCGCGGCCGCCGGGGGACACAACATCCTGCTGATCGGCCCGCCCGGCTCGGGCAAGAGCATGCTCGCAAAGCGGTTGCCCTCGATCCTGCCGGATATGACCCGCGAGGAGGCGCTCGAGACGACCAAAATCCATTCGGTCGCGGGTACGCTGCCTGGCGGCGCCGGACTGCTGTCCGCCCGCCCCTTTCGCTCGCCCCATCACAACATTTCCGCCGCCGGTCTCGCGGGCGGCGGCAGCATCCCGCGCCCCGGAGAGGTCTCGCTCGCCCACAACGGCGTGCTGTTCCTCGACGAGCTGCCGGAATTTTCCCGCGTGGCAATGGAGAGCCTGCGCCAGCCGCTCGAGGACGGAGCAGTCACCATCTCCCGCGTCAGCGCCTCGCTGTCCTATCCCTGCTCCTTCATGCTGGTTGCGGCGATGAATCCCTGTCCCTGCGGGTATTACGGCCATCCCACCCGCCCCTGCACCTGTTCCTC
>USLV01000018.1 GCA_900555705.1 uncultured Oscillospiraceae bacterium
GGCGTTCATCGACCGGCTCTATGCCGCTTCCTGCGATATGGAGCGTCTCTGCGCCGAGCTGATCGATTTTTTCCGCAACCTGATGATTCTCAAAAGCGTGTCCCGTCCGGAGGAGCTGATTGTGGCCTCGGCGGCGGAGCTCGCGCATATGACGGAGGAGGCCGCGCAGTTTGAGCTGCCGGTAATCCTGCACTGCATGGAGGCGCTGCAAACGGCACTTGAGCGGCTGCGGGGCGGCGTCTCCCGCCGGGTGGAGATGGAGATGGCGCTGCTGCGCCTCTGCTCCCCCGAGCTGGACACCGGTACCGATGCGCTGCTCCGCCGTGTCAAGGCGCTCGAGGACGCGATCCGGGGCGGCCTGCCGATGCCCGCACCGGCACCTGCCACATCGACACCTTCGGCGCCGTCGGTGTCGCCGACACCACGGGCGGTGCCGATTCCCTCTGCACCACCTGCCGCGCCGAAGCCCGCCCCGCTGCCGACACCGGCGGATACACCGACGTCGGCACCCGTTTCTGCCCCGGCTGTCGAGCCGGAGGAGCAGCCCTTCGACCGCTGGGGCGAGGTGCTGACCAATCTGTCCGCGAGCTGTATGCCGCTGTTTGCTGTGCTGGCGGGATCCTCGGCGGTTCTGCGTGGGGAATTTGTGCTGATCCAGACCGACAACGAGATGTTTCGGCAGCTCGTCATGCAGGACAACAACAAAGCGCTGCTGACCGCTGCGGTGCGCGCAGTGCTCGGCCGGAATTGCCGAATCGGCATCAAGAAGGCTGCTGCACCCGTTTCCGAAGCACCGCCCGCTGACCCGCTGACGGCCTTTTTACAGCAGAGCCGGGAGCTCGGCGTGGAAGTAACCACGGAATAACCGCTTTTGAAGCGTGATCGAGAAAGGAAGAAAACAGACGATGAAGGCGAGATTACCACAGGGTATGGGCGGAGGCCCGGGCAATATGCAGAGCATGCTCAAGCAGGCGCAGAAGATGCAGGAGGATATGGCCCGCATCCAGTCGGAGCTTGAGGAAAAGGAATATACCGCAGCCGCGGGCGGCGGCGCCGTCAGCGCCACGGTCGACGGCAGGCACACGGTCAAATCCCTGACCATCCGGCCGGATGTTGTCGATCCCGAGGACGTCGACATGCTGGCGGATCTGGTCACTGCGGCGGTCAATGAGGCCATCCGGCTGGCGACGGCGGATTCGGATGAGAAAATGGGCGCCGTGACCGGCGGCGTGAACATACCCGGCCTGTTCTGAGAACAGCGCCGCTTGGGAGGAAGAGGACTTGTCCTATACTGTGGCGCCGCTTGAGCGGCTGATCGAGCAGCTTGAGCGGCTGCCGAGCATCGGGCATAAAACCGCCTGCCGACTGGCATTTCATCTGCTCAACACCGACGACAAAACCGCAAAGGACTTTGTCGAGGCGGTGACCGAGGCGCGTGAAAAAATTCATGAATGCAGCGTCTGCCGCAATCTGACGGATCAGGAGCTCTGCCCCGTCTGCCGCGCGGCGAACCGTGATGTCTCGACCATCTGCGTGGTCGAGGATCCGCGGGATGTCATGGCCTTCGAGCGGACGCGGGACTATAACGGGCTGTACCATGTCCTGCACGGCGCCATCTCCCCGATGGACGGCGTCGGCCCGGAGCAGCTCCGCATCAAGGAGCTGCTCGTCCGGGTCGCGGACGAGCGCGTGCAGGAGATCATCATGGCGACCAATCCCACTGTCGAGGGGGAGGCGACCGCGATGTATATCTCAAAGCTGCTCAAGCCGTTTCAGGTGCGGGTCACCCGTCTGGCCTACGGCATCCCAGTCGGCGGCGACCTCGAATACGCCGATGAGGTGACGCTCCGCCGCTCCCTGGAGGGACGAAACGAGCTGTAATGTGCTATACTGATGATAAAGGAGGTGAGCGGAGATGGCGGAACCAAAAAATCTGAAAACCATCGCCCAGAACAAAAAGGCGTTCCACGATTATTTTGTCGAGGAATCCATGGAGGCGGGCATCGAGCTGTTCGGCACAGAGGTCAAATCGCTGCGCCGCGGCACAGTCAACCTGAAGGACGCCTGGTGCTCGATTGTGGAAGGGGAGCTGTATGCGAACGGCATGCATATCAGCCCCTATGAACAGGGCAACATCTTCAACCGCGACCCGCTGCGTCCCCGGCGGCTGCTGATGCACAAGCGCGAGATCATGCGGCTGTTCGGTGTGATGAAACAGCAGGGCTATACGCTGATACCGCTCTCCCTCTATTTCAAGGGCTCCCGTGTCAAGGTGCAGATCGGACTCTGCCGCGGCAAAAAGCTCTATGACAAGCGGGAGGACGCCGCCCGGCGTGACATGAAACGCGAGGCGGACCGAATGCTCAAGGAACGCAACGCCTGATATCACAAGCTGAAAGGGGTCGACGCATCATGTCGCAACTGCCGGAAAAGGATACTCTGGGAAAAACCTCGCTCAAGACGAAGCTGCTGCTGCTTGCAGCCATTCTGCTGGGCATCGCCAGCATCACGATTGAGGCGCTCGGCCTCACGAATGTGATGGAGATCGGGCTCGCCAACCTGATCGCGCTGCCGCTGATCGGCACCATCCTGCTGCTCAGCGGTATCTTCAATCTGGACAAAGGCCGCTCGATTTCCTTCCTCTGCTTTCTGGTGGCGGGGGTCGCGTATGTCGTGTCGGTCGTTTGGCTGATTCTTCGGTTGGTCTGAGCGCCGGACAAAGAAACATTTTAAAAAGGCCGTCTCCTGTGACATCACAGGAGACGGCTTTTTTCTTTCGGTTTCTCAGACGTTGAAGCGGAACAGCACGATGTCGCCGTCCCTCATGACATATTCCTTGCCCTCGGAGCGGACAAGACCCTTTTCCTTGGCGGCCGTCATCGAGCCGCAGGCCATCAGATCGTCAAAGGCGATGACCTCCGCGCGGATAAATCCGCGCTCGAAATCCGAATGGATTTTGCCCGCTGCCTGCGGCGCCTTGGTACCCTCGGTGATGGTCCAGGCGCGCACCTCCGGCTTGCCCGCGGTCAGATAGGAGATCAGTCCGAGCAGACGATAGCTCGCCTGGATCAGCCGGTCGAGACCGGAATGGGTCAGTCCCAGCTCCGAGAGGAACACAAGCTTTTCCTCCTCGTCCATGTCGGCGATATCCGCCTCCATCTGCGCGCAGATCGGCAGTACCTCGGCGTTCTCCGACGCCGCCAGCTCCTGCACACGCGCATAAAAGGCGTTGCCTTCCGGGCTGCCGCCCGTGAAATCCGCCTCGCTGAGGTTGGCGGCATAGATGACCGGCTTGGAGGTCAGCAGCGGCGAGGCCGCGAGCATCTGCTCCTCCTCCGGCGTGCAGTCGATCGAGCGCGCGGGCTTGCCCTGCTCGAGAACCGCCATGACCGACTTGAGGAAATCCAGCTCGGTTTGCAACGATTTGTCCCCCTTGAGCGCCTTGGCCGTCCGGTCAATCCGACGCTCCAGCATCTCCATATCCGAGAAGATCAGCTCAAGGTTGATGGTCTCGATGTCGCGCAGCGGGTCAATACTGCCCTCAACGTGGATGATATCGTCGTTCTCGAAGCAGCGCACGACGTGCACAATCGCGTCCACCTCGCGGATGTTGGCGAGAAACTTGTTGCCGAGTCCCTCGCCCTTGCTCGCGCCCTTGACCAGTCCCGCGATATCCACAAACTCGATGACCGCCGGGGTCACCTTGTCGGGACTGTACATCTCGGACAGCCGATCCAGCCGCTCATCCGGCACCGACACCACGCCCACGTTGGGATCGATGGTGCAGAACGGATAGTTGGCGCTCTGGGCGCCCGCATTGGTGATGGCGTTGAAGAGGGTGGACTTTCCGACATTGGGCAAACCGACGATACCGAGTTTCATGGGGCAGACTTCCTTTCTTTCTTACGATACGAACAGGCGGGGGATATTTACGTCTCGTAATATCCCGCCGCCTTTATACAATATTGTTGCTCTATATCAGGACTGGAGCACCTTCATACGGTAGAACTCGCCCTTCTTCTCCATCAGCTCCTCGAAGGTGCCGAACTCCACACAGTGGCCCTTGTCGAGAACCGCGATCTTGTCCGCGTCCCGGATGGTGGAGAGGCGATGCGCCACGATAAAGGTGGTGCGGTCGCGGGTCAGGTTGTTGATGGCGTCCTGGATCTCCTTCTCGGAGATGCTGTCCAGCGCGGAGGTCGCCTCGTCAAAAATGATGACCCGCGGGTTGCGGATAATGGCGCGGGCAATCGAGATGCGCTGCCGCTGGCCGCCCGAGAGCTTACCGCCGTGCTCGCCGACAACCGTATCGAGACCGTCCGGCAGGCTCTTGATGAAATGCGAGAGGTTCGCGGCGCGGATCGCGGCGTCGAGCTGCTCCTCGCTCACCGACGGCATACCGTAGGTGATGTTGTCCCGGATGGTACCGGAGAAAAGAATGGTGGTCTGCGGCACAACCGCAAGGAACTTACGGTAGCTGTGCAGGTCGATCGTGTCAATATTCCGGCCGTCGATCAGCACCTCGCCGCCAGTCGCGGTGTTGAAGCCAATCAGGATGTTCAGCACCGTCGACTTGCCCGCGCCGGACTCGCCGACCAGCGCAATCGTCTCGCCGGGCTGCACCTTCAGGTTGAAGTGGTTGAGCACCCGCGTCTTGTCATCATAGTCGAACATGACATCGCGGAACTCATAGGCACCCTCGAGCTGCTTCATCCGCTTCTTGCCGGCGTTGTTCTCGATGTCGTGGGCGTTGAGGATTTCGCCGACCGAGCCGATCGACTCCGTACCCTTGGTCAGCGTCGGCAACAGGCTGAGCAGCGCGGAAATCTGGCCGACCACCGTGGTGAAATAGGTCTGGTAGAGGGTGATATCGCCGACCATGATCTCGCCGCTGAACGCCATATAGGAGGTGACGGCGAGGCAGATCAACTGGAACACCTGGAACACAACCCAGCTCGCCGCGCCGAACATATTCTGCACGACGTCCAGCCGGTAGCCCTTTTCCGCGACCACATTCAGCTGGGTGGTCATGCGGCGAACCTCTTTGTTCTCGAGCGCGTGGGCGCGCGTGACCGGAATCAGCTCGACCATGTCCATGACGTTCGCGGAGGTCCGCTCGATCTCCTGGCGGAACTCCCGGTTGCGCACTCGGATGTTTTTCCGGAAGCCAAAGACGGTCGCGGCCGCAACCGGCGCACAGCAGCAGAAAAAGACGAAAACCGTCAGATTGGTGAACAGGATGACCGACAGCGCCACCGAGATGTTCAGCACAATGCCGAGCAGCGAGATGAACACCTGGGATGACAGCGCCTCGATTGCCTCGACGTCGCGCATGATTTTGGACTGGATACGTCCGGACTGCATCTCCTTGTGGAAGGTGATGGAGAGCTGCTGCAATTTACGCACCATTGCGCCGCGCAGACCCGCCTCCACGCTGCGGGTGGCCAGGCTGAAATAGCGGACATGGATATAGTGGGTCGGGATGTTGAGCGCCACAAGGCAGATCTCAACCAGCAACCAACCGATGATATGCTGGGCGGTGCCGGGCGTCTGGTTGGCGGCGATGTTGATGATGTTGGCCGTGACAATTGGCATGACCCAGACCGGGCTGGTTTTGAGGATAAAGAAAATAGCCGAAATAAGCAGCTTGCCGTAGTGGCCGCGATAGAGCTTGAGCAGCAGCCGGATCGGCCTCGTGTTCGTGTTGGTGTAGTAGTCGATGAAATTCTGTTCCTGACGCATGATATCCGCGTCGTCGAAATGGGAGTGCTCCGCAGTGGTTGCACCGGACGGATTTTCCGCCACAGGCGTCGTCGTGGTTTCGGTCGCCATGGTTCTTCCCGCCTTTCTCCTCTTCTTTCCGTCGAAAACGTTTGATCGGCCGTTCCACCGGGTCGGATGCAGGAGTCCACATATAAAACTGCATCTGTCTCGGCAGGCAAATTATAGCCACCCCTGTCGGAAAAGTCAATGCTTTCCGAACAATTTATCCGCCCAGTCGGGTTTTTCATTCAAATGACCAAATTCCAGGCCTGGGCAGTCGCCCCAGCGGGTAAAACGCCCCCTGTCCGTCTTTGCTATTTCGTCCCAGAAAGAGGCCGTCCTCCTTCCGCGGAAGGAGAACGGCTCTTTTCCCGCATTCAGGCGTCCGCTTCTTCGGCGCCGCAGCATTTCTTATACTTTTTGCCGCTGCCGCAGGGGCAGGGATCGTTTCGGCCGACCTTCTGCGCCGCGGTTTTGCGAACCGTTTTGGCCTTGTCGCTGCCATCGCCGCCGGAGGTGCCGGTCACTTTCGCAACCTGCTCGCGCTTCGGCTCCTCCTGCGTACGGATCTGCACCGTCAGGATGTGGTGCGCCGTATCCTCGCGGATCGCGGCCACCATCTGGTCGAACATATCGAAGCCCTCGATGCGATAGAGCACGACGGGATCCTTCTGGCCATAGGCGCGCAGGTGGATGCCCTTGCGCAGCTCATCCATATTGTCGATGTGATCCATCCAGTAGCGATCCACCGTCTTGAGCAGCACCACCCGCTCGAGCTCGCGCATCAGCTGCTCGCCGTATTGGGCCTCCTTCTGCTCATAGATCGTCATCGCCCGGTCGACGAGCACCTGCTCGACCGTCTCGCGGTCGGTATCCTCGAGTTGCTGCGCGTCATAGCGGAAGTCGTCCTCCCGGCTCAGCCAGCCCGCATAGTACTCCCGCAGGCCGTCGAGGTTCCAACTGGTATGATCCTCGTCGGCGGTATACCGCTTGACCGTTTCGCCGATGGATTCCCTCACCATGCCGACAATGCTCTCGCGCATGTTCTCGCCATCCAGCACCTTGTCGCGCTGGGAATAGATGATCTCCCGCTGCCGGTTCATGACGTCGTCATATTGCAGCACGTCGCGGCGGATGCCGAAGTTGCGCTCTTCGACACGCCGCTGGGCGTTTTCGATCGTCTTGGACAGCATCCCGTTTTCAATCGGCGTGTCCTCATCAACCCGGAGGAACTCCATCATGGAGTTGATGCGCTCGCCGCCGAACAGCCGCATCAGATCGTCCTCCAGCGAGAGGAAGAACTTGGACGAGCCGGGGTCGCCCTGACGGCCGGCACGGCCGCGCAGCTGGTTGTCGATGCGGCGGGACTCGTGCCGCTCGGTACCGAGGATGAAGAGGCCGCCCGCGGCGCGAACCTCCTCCGCCTCCGGCTGGATCTCCGCCTTATATTTCGCGTTGAGCTCGGCAAAGGTTTTGCGCGCCTGCAAAATCTCCTCATTGTCGGTCTCGCCGAAGCCGGTCGACTCCACGATCAGTTCCTCCGGGACACCCATCCGGCGCATCTCGGCCTTGGCGAGATATTCCGGGTTGCCACCCAGCATGATGTCGGTGCCGCGTCCCGCCATGTTGGTGGCGATGGTGACGGCGCCGATCTTGCCCGCCTGTGCGACGATCTCGGCCTCGCGCTCGTGTTGCTTCGCGTTGAGCACCTCGTGCTTGACGCCGCGCTGCTTCAGCATTTTCGACAGCACCTCGGACTTCTCGATCGAGATGGTGCCGACGAGAACCGGCTGCCGCTTCTCATGGCAGGCGACGATCTGGTCAATGACGGCGCGGAACTTGCCCGCCTCGGTTTTATAAACGCTGTCCGGCAGATCCTGCCGGATCATCGGCCGGTTGGTCGGGATCTCCACGACATCCAGCTTATAGATCTGCTGAAACTCCGTCTCCTCGGTCATGGCGGTACCGGTCATGCCGGACAACTTCTGATAGAGGCGGAAATAGTTCTGGAAGGTGATGGTGGCGAGAGTTTTGCTCTCGCGCTCGACCTTGACCCCCTCCTTGGCCTCGATGGCCTGATGCAGGCCCTCGTTATACCGGCGGCCGAACATCAGGCGTCCGGTGAACTCGTCGACGATGATGACCTGACCGTCCTTGACGACATAGTCAACGTCGCGCTGCATGACGCCGCGCGCCTTGATCGCCTGATTGATGTGGTGCAGCAGCGTGACGTTGTCGGATTCCATCAGGTTCTCGACGCCGAAATACTGCTCCGCCTTTTTGACGCCCGCCTGCACGAGGGTGGCGTTGCGCGCCTTTTCGTCGACAATATAATCGGCGTCGATGTTGTCCTGCTCCTCCTTCGCGTCCATCTCCTTGATCCGGTGGACCCGCAGCGTCTTCGCAAACGCGTCCGCCCGCTCGTAGAGATCGGTGGATTTGTCCCCCTGGCCGGAGATGATGAGCGGGGTGCGCGCCTCGTCGATCAGGATCGAGTCGACCTCGTCGACGATGGCATAGTTCGGCCGGCGCTGCACCTTCTGGTTCTGATAGATCACCATGTTGTCGCGGAGATAATCAAAGCCGAACTCGTTGTTGGTGCCGTAGGTGATGTCGGCATTGTAGGCGGCGCGGCGATCCTGATTGGTCAGGTCGTGCACGATCAGACCGACGGTCAGCCCCAGATAGCGATAGACCTTGCCCATCCATTCGCTGTCGCGGCGGGCCAGGTAATCGTTAACCGTGACGATGTGCACACCCTTACCGGACAGGGCGTTGAGATAAGCCGGCAGCGTCGCCACCAACGTCTTGCCCTCACCGGTGCGCATCTCGGCGATACGGCCCTGATGCAGGATGATGCCACCGATGATTTGAACCGGGAAATGCCGCATACCGAGCACCCGGTCGCTTGCCTCGCGGCAGACCGCGAAGGCGTCCGGCAGAATATCGTCCAGCGTCTCGCCCATCTCGAGCCGGTTCTTGAGCTTGTCCGTCTGCGCCTTGAGCTCGTCCTCGCTCATCGCGCGATAAGTATCCTCCAGCGCAAGCACACGGTCACAGATCGGCTGTATCCGCTTGAGCTCCCGCTTGCTGTAATCTCCAAACAGGGTTTTCAGCAGTCCCATAGTTTCTATCTCTCCCACTCTCTGTTAATCTGGCAGGCAAAAAGCAATATATGTAGAACAGTATAGCATATTCTCCGCCTGATGACAACCGGCAGTGGCGTTTTTTTCGCAGGCCGGGGACAACAAAAGACCGTCCTCCGCGGATGGCGAAGGACGGTTCAGCTTGTCGAAAAAGTCCGGCTAAAGCCGGCCATTTACGCCAATCTGCCTGCGGGCGAGGGATTGTTGCGTTCCAAAAAAAGCAATCGTCACAGGGAGCTGTCCACTTCCGCTGCTCTGCCGCCGACTGCGCCCGTCTTCTTCGCCGGATCGGCCATTATCCCCAGAAAAAGCGGCAGGCCGGTCTCGCCGTCCACAATGCCGTAGAGAAACGGGCGATCGAGCGTTACGGTATAGATCTTCTCCGGCTCCGAGGGCTTCACCGAGGCCGGTTCCATGACGACACTGGCCGCAGCCCCCGCGCGCGTCCCCTGTGCGGATACCTGCATAAAGGCCTTTTGCCGGACGGAGCCGATCACCAGCGGACCCAGTGCCGACCGGCCCATCCGCGAAAAATCCGCCGCTCCCTCATCGAACGCATCCGTCATGCCGAGCGCCCGCAGCGGCTGCTCCAGCATGGCGTCGCATGTGAAATCAAACGCGGGAAGAGCGGTGTGCACCGTCGCCTCCTCCGCTCCCCGTACCAGCTGCCGGAAGTCCTCGCCGGTCAGCGAGGCGGCATATGCCGCCGGGGATATCCCCTCGTTCGGCAGCAGCGCTAAAAACTGATAGCGCCCGCCCGCGTAGCTCTTGAGGAAACCGACAGCACGGCCGTCGTCCAGATACTGCCGTTCAGCAGCCCGCAGCATATCCACCGTCCGGGACGCGCCGTCCGCTGTGTAGAACATCCCTTCGGACACCTGATGATCCGTATACGGCTTTGCCCATTCGGCCTCAAACGCAATGGCGCTGAGCAGCACCATCTCATCCTCCGGCGAGAGCTCTTCCACCAGCCGGTCGATCATGCCGCCGGTTTTTTCGGAAACCCAGCGGTTGATCTCCTGCACCGTCTGCACATGAAACGGCGCTTTGTTTATCCCGGCGTCATAGAAGTCGGTGTTAACCTGTAAAAACGACGGCTCTATCTGCAACCGGTCGGCTTCATCCCGAAACCAGATCGAACCGGCAGTTCGCAGCCGCGCCGTTTTCGACGACGACAGCGCCTGCCGATACCCGCGCATATAGCGGTTCAGACAGTCGAGCGGCATCCCGTCCGCCAAAACATGCTCCATCTGCGTCCGCGTCTCCCCGGCCGCGCCGTTTGCCGTCATGGACAGCACCGACAGCGCCGCATACGGCGAAAGCAGGAGGTTCTCCCCCGCGGAGACGCTCTGCCGCAGCAGGCCGATGGAAAAGTTTGCCGCGCCGTTGAGAAACGCCTCTTCCGTCGTCCGCTCCACCGCCGGGGACGGCGCCTCCGTCCGGCCGGTTCCCTGTGTTTCCTCTGTCATCCTTTCGGCAGACCTGTCTTCATCCGATGACTGAGCAACCGGCTGCCTGTCGGCGGTTGTCGGAACCCGTGCGCCGTATCCCGCCGACGTCCGCTCCGCCACCGGGCCCACACAACCCGACAGTGTGAGCAGCAGCGCCGCTGCGAGTGCGGTCCCGTTTCCTGTGATTTTCCGTCTGTTCATCATACATGCCTCCTTTACCCTGCATCGCACAGCAGATTGTCCAGCAGCGCCTGCCATCCGCTGTCTCCGTTCATGCAGTGCCAACCGTCATCCGACCAATACCGACCGCCTTCAAAATCCAGCGTCACCTCCTCCGTCCGGCCGCCGGGATACAGAACCCGGATTTCATAGAACACCCCTGTTGGCGCGGAGATCTCCCCACCGGTTACCGGCACGCCTGTCAGCGCTTCCAGCAGTCGCCCGACAGCAAGCAGCGCCTCGCTGTCTGTCACCCGGGCCTCCTGTGCATGTCCCTGCGGCGAACGGCGGCGAATCACCGCCTCCAGCGGACTGTTCAGGCCGACGCTCTGAGGCAAAGATTCTGCGGTCGTGCTGCCGGTGTCCTGCGCGGGCGCGGTTTCCCCGGCGGTGGGCTTTTCCGCCGTCGGAGATGTCGTTCTCCCGGCCGACGGCCTGCCCCCGGATGGGGATACCGTTTTGGCAGCGGAAGAGCCGTCCTCCACCGGCCACTGCGGGCTTTCCGGCGAAACGATTGTCTGTAGCCACACACTCCCGGCCAGCAAACCGATGATGAGACAGCCTGCCGTGGCTGCCAGCCGCCTCCGCCGGAGGCGACGCCCTGCCAGCAGGCGATCCCGTTTGGCGTAGACCGATTTCTGGAATTCTTCAGGGCTCTTCATAGCGAAATCCCTCCTTTTCCAGCCTCTCCCGCACCATCCGCCGGGCGCGATAGGAGAGATTGTCGATCTGTTTCTCGTTCTGTTTCATCACCTGTGCCGCCTCCCGATGGCTCATCCCCTCAAAATAGAGCAGATGCAGCACCGTCCGATACGCCTCCGGCAGCGTATCCAGCACTTTGTGGAGGCTCCGCTGCTGTTCCCGACGCAGAAATTTTTCCTCGAGAGAACGCCGGTCGGCGATGTCCATTTCCTCCAGCGGGGAGGGCGACAGGTGGGAGACGCGCCGGAGATGGTTCAGCGCCTTGTTGCGGCCGATGGTAAACAGATAGGTTTTGAGCGTGGCGCCGCTGCGCTCCCGCCAAGGATGCAGCAACAGCTCGACAAAGACGTCCTCCGCCAGTTCCTCCGCCTCCGACAGGCAGCACACATAGCGGTTCAGAAAAAAGATCAGCTTTTCCCGATACCGCTCCATCACATCGCCGAACGCCTCCTGTTCCCCCGCCAGAAAACGCCGATAGCTGTCGACACCGTCATCCATACCCGCTCCCCCTCTCTGCGGCCTCCATTTCTTATACACACATCCTCCTCCAAATCCTCACCAACCCCCTTCCGGCCAACGGCTGTCTCTTATACACATCTCCGAGCCCACGAGACCTCTCTACATCTCG
>USLV01000019.1 GCA_900555705.1 uncultured Oscillospiraceae bacterium
GGCTCGGAGATGTGTATAAGAGACAGCTTGTACATATGATGGATATCAAGACCCTCACCCAGAATATCCCGAACTTTTTTTCGGGGATTCAGAGATGCCATAGGGTCCTGGAAAATCATCTGCATCTGTGTTCTTAATGCCTTATTGGTTTCCTTGTTCATCTTGCCGCCGGGGAAGATCACGTTGTTGCGGAAGCCACCCTCGCACTCATAGGATGTGTTCGGCGCGATCAGCGGGTATTTCGACATGCCGATCACGCGGGACGGCTCCTCGAGGTCCAGCAGCATGATCCCGCCCATATACTGCTTGTTCCAGCCGGGACCTTCCCAGCCGGGCGCGATCGGCGCGACATCCGTTGCCACCGCATGGAAGGTTGTCAGCCAACCCTTTTTCGTCTTGATCGGCGGCGCGCCGGGGCCGATCTTGTCGTTGCAGAACGGCACATGCTCGGTGCCGAGCACCAACGAGGTGTCGCCCCAGTAGCGCAAATCGGGGGAACGCGACATCCAGATATCGAAAATCGTGCGCCCGCCGCGGCTATAGACCGGGAACGGCCGCTCCAGCCGGACATACTGCCCGCCGATTTTTTCGGGGAAGAGCACCATGTTACGGTTGTCGGGCGCGGTCAGGGTCAGAATCTCGAAGCGGTGGAAGTCGTCGGTGACGGCAATGCCGCCGCGCACGCCGTGACGCGTATCCTGCGCAAAGCAGACATAGGCGCGCCCGTCCATCACCGTAATGCGCGGGTCATAAACGCGCCCGACCTCCTCGTCGTGGATCTGCCAGACCGGCTCCGGTGCGACCGTCCAGTGCAGGCCGTCGTCGCTTGTCGCGAGGCCCATATTCGTGCCGGACAGCTTTTTCTGTTCGACATCGCCGTAATCGTTGCGGAACAGCATCACATATTTCCCGTTGAACTTCGCCGCGCCCGCGTTCATCGTCAGCGCCGCCTGATACGGCACATCCCGCCAGGTCAGCACAGGATTGCCGGCATACCGCCGGATACAGGACGCTTCTTGCAGCCATTTGGAATCCATCTCATCCCTCTTCCCCGGTCGAACCGTTCCGGACAGTCACGACCACTCTTTTTTCCTCCCCATTGTAGCATGAACAGTAGCATTGCACAAGAGCGATCGCAAAAAAATCCGATTTTTCGTCAAATAGTGTGGAACTGCTGCTCAAGATAAAAAAGAGCGCCGCCGTCCGAAAATTCCGAACAGCGGCGCCGCTTATATCAGGATTGTATTTGGGGAAACGCTTCCCGCCTCAGAAGCTCGAGATCTTGCCAACGGCAAATTGCAAAATCAAGCGGGCATCGGTGGTGTTCACCACGCCATCACCGTTGACATCGCCTGCGCTCTGCTGGGCACTGTTCAGCGTGATCTTATTGACCGCAAACTGCAGCGCCAAACGCGCATCGGTGGTATTGATCTCACCGTCACCATTGATATCGCCCTGAAGACCGTCAACAGTCTCGAGCGCCTTCACCGCAGCCGCCAGATCCGCAATCGCACCCTTCAGCTCCGCCTCAGTCGCAGCCTCATTGGCCAGGACCTTCTTCGCGGCCGCCACGGCGGTCTTCACCGCCGCCACGCTCTCGCCGGTGTACTGCGCGACATAATCGTCAGCCACCGTGTTCTCCGCGCTGTCGGTCAGCTCCTTCAGCAGCGCGGCATCCTGCGCCTCAACCTCCAGCATCACGTTGTCCACCAACGTACCGAAGGTGCCGTCCTCAGCCGGGACATGGTCATAGGTAATCATGATATCGGTAATCGTCTTGCCGGCGAGGCTGTCGTCCAGCATGACCTTCACCTTTGTCCACTTACCGATCTCCGCCTTCCGGCCGACAAGGCCGCCCTGCACATCGCTCAGCGCCGTACCGTCGCTGAACAGCAGGTCGAGATAGACATACGCGCCGTTTTCATTCAGCGGCATCACGTTGTACTCGAAGGACAGACCTTTTTCCACCAGAATCTTCGTGTGACTGAAGCCGATCGCCATTTCCAGCTTGGGACAGGCGTTCCCGTCGTCGTCCCTGGTATAAACCTTGCCCTCGAACAACGCGGCAAAATCGCCCTGCAGTGTCGAGGAAAGCACGTTCAGACCATAGTCGTCGCTGACAATGCTGTCCAAATCATTCATGTGATAGGAACCGAGGTTCGAGAACTCGACGTTGCCGACATACCGGTCTTCCGGCCAGGTAAAGTCGCGCGCCACACCGACGTCGATCTTGCCGAGCGTGCCGTTCGTGGCATAGCGGCCCTCAAAGCCATTGCGGTAATACACCGGGCCAAGCGAGTGCGGAACCGGCACAACCGCCGGGACATCTTCATAGGCCAGCTCACCGCTCGCCACCTTCCGGGTCATCTCGGTCACCGCACCGGCAGCCCGGAGATAGAAGTCGGAGGAGAGCCAGGAGCCGTCCGCGGACAGAGTCAGGAAATACTGCAAACCCGTCGGGATATCAAAGGAGTCGGAGGCGGCCTTCATGTAAGCCGTACCCTCGTCATATTCATCAAACATCGCAAAATAGATGCTGTCCATCTTGTAGCCCGCAGCACGCAGCGCCTGGGTCCAGAGGAACTGGCCCGCCTCGCGCGCAATGGCATTGGGCTCGTCTTTCTCATGACCCTTCAGGTTCGACCAGGCGAAGCCCGGATACAGAACCGGCTGATAGTAGTATGTGTGATCCTTCGTGTTGTGCGCTTCGATCCAGGCACTGTCGTTCTTGAGCTGATCCGCCTGATTCATGCGGCCGACCATCCAGGGGGACAGCATGTCGAGCGCCTCAAAGACCTTCGCATAGTCGCCCTCTTCCTCGACCCAATTGTTCTGCGGAATACCGCCGATGACGAAATAGCCGCGATCCTGGAACCATTTCACCATATCCAGCGCCACAGCCGCGCTCGGATACCGGTCGTTTTTCTCTTCCTCTTCCGGCGTCTCATAAGCCAGACCCCAGAGGCAGACAACCGGTTTGCCGTCGGCATGGCCATAGGCCTTCGAGCTGACAACGCCCTTGCGCTCCACATTGTAGATGAAGTCATACTGGATCTGCTTCAGCGCCTTCTCGCCAAGCCCGCCGCTGCCGGAGAGATCATACATGACATAGAAGGTCTTGTCATATTTCTCCGCCTTTTCCGCAATCGTCTGGAGATGGTTGCGGGCGGAGGACTCGCTGGCAGTCGTAGCCGAATAGAACCGCTGCACGGCAAAGCCGCCAATGCCGTATTCGGAAATCCATTTAAAATGCGTGTCGATAATCTCGGGGTCGTGAGAATTGAAGAGCTGCGCCTTCTCGCCGTTGCCGAGATCCGAGAAGCCGGTCTGGTAAAGCGTCGCACCCGCCTCGAGATAATCCGAGACATCCGGCCACATCTCAACCGAGAGACGGCCCGCCTCCGGACGGCCGCCGCCGTTCCAGTGGCCCCAGCCCGCGTTGGTCTTCTCGCTCGCGGTAAACCACGCCTGATAGCCGGCCATAGAGGTGCCGATGACATTGTTCGTCTCGGTCTGCGGTTTAAACTCCGGCGGATCAAATTCGAGTGCATTCTCAACGCCGAGGGTCACCGTCACCTTTTTCAGATACAGGCCGCTGTCGTTCATCGGATTCTCACTGACACGGAAGTCGCCGCCCGCGTTCTGCGAACCCGCAAACTTACAGTTGGAAAGCGGCGCATCCGTCCAGACCAGGTCATTCGTACCCTTCTTCGGGAGCGGCAGCATGTCGTAGCGCGGATTCGTCGTATTCGAGATCAGATTGTCCGGATCCGCGTTAAACTGGAACAGCAGGTTGTTGGTGCCCACATCGTAGTATTCAAAACGGACCGTCGCTTCAGGAGACGCTTTGATCTTCTTGCCGGCGTCCGTCGAGGTGTCGATTTTAAAATACATGTACTTGGTGACATTCGCTACATAGTCACTCAGTTCTTTGCCGTCTTTCGTGGTAACTTCGAGCGGCACGATCTCCCACACGCCGTCGGCATCACCGGAATTGGCCACATTCAGGCCGTTCGAGACAGGGCCGTCTTTTCCAAAGGTAATACTGATCGAGACCGGCGCCTCTTCCCCGGCCGCCAGCGTCAGCATAGAGCTTCCGACCAGGCCAAGCGTCATGGCCGCAGACAGAGTCCATGTCAACAGTTTCTTCAACAAATCTTGTCCACACCTTTCCAAATTCCCTGCGTATCATCAGCGACGGCAACCCGCCCCTTATACGCTTTGATAATATTTACACAGCATTCTATAAGCGAACCACAGGCACACATACCGGCCGGATTCCGGGCAGCAGCTTCCCCAAACACCGCTGTCCAATCACCGACGCAGCTTCACCCGATCTTTTATAAAATGCGATGTGCCAAAATAGATCATGTCTGCTCTTGTACAGTCCGAGCAGCTTTTCAACAGAGGTATCAGAAGCGCCCGGATGGCGTTTCCCATCCGGGCGCTTGCCGATACACTTTATGGATTTACTGAAACAATTGGATTCTCAGAAGCTTACTTCTGCTCTTTTTTCTTCAGAACCACAGCGGAAACCGCAGCGGCAGCAACCGCCAGCAGCGCCACCGGCAGAACCGCACTGGCTTCGCCAGTCTCGGTCTCGCCAGGCAGAGCTTCCGTCGTCGGAGCAACCGTCTCGGCGGGCTCCTCATTGGAAGGCTCTGTCTCCTCGTTAGAGGGATCAGTCTCTACCGGATCATCCGTCGGCTCCGGCTTGGTCTCAATCGGCTTCTCGGTCGGATCCGGCTCCGTTTCAGTCGGATCCGGCTCGGTCTCGGTCGGGTCCGGCTCCGTTTCAGTCGGATCCGGTTCCGTCTCAGTCGGATCCGGCTTGGTCGGATCCGTCGGTGTTGTCACCTTCAGAGCCTCTGCTAGCGCCTCAGCGGCAACCAGCACATCGCGGACAGTCGCTTCATCGCCGTTGATCGCCTTCGCCGCGTCAATCGCAGCCTTCAGCGTCGCCTTTTGATCCGTAGTCCACTTCGAAGTATCGGCTTTCTCTGCCTCAGCAACCGCATCTGCCAGCTTCGCAGTCTCCTGCTTGCCATAGTCGCTGGTATTGGCCGCACCCGCATACGGGGTCAGAACAATGTCATCCAAGCCAACAGTCAGGTCTTTCGTCAAATTCACACAGAAAAGGCGCATCTTCTTGATCGTCTTCACCTGGCCGGCGGAATCACCCATGTTCTTCACAGGAATCTGGATCTTGTTCCAGCCGTTGGTCAGCCCCTGCAGACTCGCCAGCTCATACTGCAGCTCAATCTCATCCTGAACCTCCGAGAGCTCAAGACAGCTGCCGGGCGTAATCGCCGTCACATCACTGACATACAGCCAAGCTTCCACATAATAGGTGTCCAGCCAATTCTCCGGCAGCTTGGAGAAATCGACATTCAGCGAATTGTCATTTGCCTGAATGCCGGCCCAATTATTAGCCGAGGAATTCATGATGGCACCAACGCCCTGCTTCTTGTTGGTCTTATCCAGCGTCACGTTGCCGCCATACTTCGCGGCATCATCCATGTCGTCGACCACCAGAATCGGCATTTTTTCCGGCACAGGAGGCTCTTCACTGCCGCCTTTTTTCTCACCGAACTCCAGATACTGCTCCGGCGCATCCGTCGCATAAATCTTCGCATAGCTCAGATTCAGCTTCGTACCGTTGCCGTACTTAAAGAACAGATTGTCCGTGCCGTAATTGGCTGTAATCTTCAAGGTATAAGAATTCAGCGTCTTGCCGTCGCGCACAGCGCCTTCCACCGTGCCCGGATTGTAGGAAGACTCGTTCTCAGAGCCCTCACCCTTTGCAATCATAAAGAGCTCGTTCGGGAAAGTGGCGTCCGCCGTTGCCGGCGCATCCAACGTGTACTGCACTTCGACGGTGAGCTCTTTCTCACCGGCCGCAATCACACTGGTATTGTTCACAAGCGTCAGGGTCTTCCAATCGCCCGGGAACACATACGCGCCGTCCGCGTTCAGCGTGACATCCTCGTTCGGCGCAAAGGTCAGGGCGTTCTCAGGAGCCGGGGCATCTTTCTTAGCAAACTCAATCGACACCACCTTCGTGGGATCCTCGGTGTCATAGGCCTTCAGGCTCCGGATATACAGGGATCCATCCACAACCCAGTTGCCGATCTTGGCGATCATATCGCCGTCCACTTTCGTGGGATCAAACTTATCCGTGGTCATGGTGCAGACACCCCACTCACCGACCTTCGGCGTGGGTTTCCAATTACCGTGCGCGGCAAAGCCGTTGAAATAGGGATCCTCCGTCTTGTCGTTGACGCCATGCCAGCCTTCCTCATCGCCAAAGCAGAAGAAGAACCGGTCATTGAGGTTCGTGGTGTCGAACATAACCTCGACCTCATACGTGACCTTCTTGGAATCCGCGAGGATACCATCGGCATCACCGATGCCGAACCAAGTGTTGTCCTTGCCGCCCATCTTCCAGGCGTACTGGTCATCTATCTCGACGATTTCACCATTGGTGTTGTCTTCCAGGTCAATGGTCGTCGTCGCGCCGGTCAGCGTATACCGCTCGTCAACCGGATCCGGCTCGTCGGGGGTCGTGTCTTCTACCAGTTCGCCCCAGGAAGCTGTCCGCACAGAGCCATCAGCGAGTTTCGCCGAGAAGGACAGACCGCAGATATAGAACGCTCCGCCGTCGGCAATCTCAAAGCCGAGATACCAGTCGTCCTTTCCGTCAACGCCCAGAACCTGTTCCGCGCGGGTAACGGTATAGGTCTTCCATTCTCCCGCCTTCAGCCCGGCATCCATCAATTTGACGGCGCCTCTTTCGGGCGTGGGATTGCCATCCTTGCCAACTGTCTCCAGCCGCATCAGATCATCGTTCGGATTTCCGTTCTCCGGATCTCCATCATCCGTCCCCTTGGCCCAGAAATAGGAGAAGGACACCGTCACATCCACAACATCGTTGCTGGTCAGCCCCATCCACTTGGCGAGCCGTCCCTGGTTGTAGCTGAAATCACCACCCGCGATGCTGTAAACATCACGGCCATCATACTGCATCAACTGCGTGTTATCATGACGCCAGCTGAACTCCGGCAGGGAAAGATTACTATAGTCCGGATAGGTGACCTCGCCCCACTGGCAGGCCTTGGTCGTTCCATCCTCCAGCGTCACCGTATACTTCATACCGGCAATATACATGGAATCATTCGGGAGGCTGGTCGTAACATCAACCTCATCCTTGCCGGCTTTGCCGATGCAAGCATCTGTGCGTTCGCTCGTATAAACAACCCAGCGGCCCGGCACACCGGCAACCTGCGGCAACTCTTCCACGCCGTTGCCGTTCGCAGTCTCGACCGTGCTGCCGTCCTGCTTCAAGGTCTTGAACTGGAACCATCTGTCGCCATTATTAGCATTTTGCTTCCAGTAGATCATCGCCTCGATCTTCATATCCACAACATGGCCATCCGCCGTTTCTTCAAGGCCGAGAGCCCTGGCGATCATACTGTTGTTGACAGTGGCCCGGCGAGTGCCACCATTACCGAACTGGTAGGCGACCTTGCCGTCAAAGTCCGTGGTATGCGGCACACCGTCCTGTGTCTCCGCATAGCCGAAGCCTCCCTCCAAAGGAAGGACCTCCGGATCCTCCGCGCCTGTCAGCAGGGCAATACCGCTCATCGCAGCAATGACCATCGCCACAGACAGACACAGAGCCAACAATTTTTTGCTCATAGGGGGTTTTCATCCTTTCTGAAATAAATTTACCGACGTTCACGTGCACTCTTCAATTGGAACTACACGGTACACACGAACAATTCTGTACGCTCTTCAGTATACTACGATTGAACCGTCTTGTCAATGCAAGTTGAAACAAAAAGGCAAAACTCATAAATACTCACGGCCTTTTTTTGGTAAAATGCTCATAATATTTTCAAAGCTGCCATATATAGTACCACAGCAAACAGGCGCGGATAATCCGCGCCTGTTTGCTCCGACGTCAACTGCTCACCGGACCATTGAGCAGCAAATCATGAAAGTTCGGGCCATCGTCCGCGATTTCCCGCACCGGTTCCAGCGCCGCCCCCATATTTTCGAGCAACCGATGATAAAACGCGAGATGTTCAGGGGAATCCGGCTCCATCCGCACCGTCGTCACCGCGACGGTGCCACTGCCAATCGGCAGCGAAATGAGCGCAGCTCCCGGCTGCTTTTCGAGATGCTCATACAGCACAACCCCGCCGCATTTGGCATTTTCCGGCACATTGTTAAACAGCGACCAGTCGACGTTTGCCGCCTCCAGCAGCACCCGACCGCGTGTCGCCAGCTCGCCGGTCATACCATGATCCATAATCGCCTTCTGCACCCGGCCTTCGGCAAAATACAGCGCCTCGAGCCCGAGGGAATCCACCCACGGATCCGCCTCTCCCCGCACCAGCATGGTCGCCTGGCGATCGGCCAGCTCCACTTGATAGGGAAGCCATCCGTTCGCCCTCGCCGCTGAGGCTGCATCCGGGATCAACACCAGCACAGAACCGCCCGCCGCCGTCACAGCAGCCAACGTCTCTCCCGCCGATTCGCCGCAACTGCCCGCGTCGATGATTGCCAGCTCACCGTCCAGAGAAAAGCGTGCACCCGCCATGCCAAGCGCCCGATAGGCTGCCGAGTCCGGACTTCCGACAAAACGGAGCGACAGCGGCCGCTCATAAACCGGCGGTTCCGGTCTGGCCGGGATTTTCACCCGCCATTTGTCGTCCAGCGCGGGGTCATACCGCAGTGCATCCCGCATGGCCTCCGCCATACCGAGCGGCCGGTATTCCGGCAGCGCCGGATCGAAACCGGGATTCAGCGTCCCGACATAGGGTGGAATCCGCTCGATATACATGCCCGGCCTTCCCTCCTCGAAATCCGGGAAGAACACACCGTCCTCGAAGGTCGGCAGCCGGGAAAAATCGTCGTAACCATAGGGCAAATGCTCGAGTCCGAACCACATCAGCTCACTCGGCGAGAAATAGATCAATCGGTTGTCGAAATGTCGAAGCTGGTTGTAGAGATCGATACCGAGCGCCTGATTACGACCCGCATAACTCTCAAAAGCGCGCTCGCCGTTGAAGATCGCCAGCTGCTCGGGACGGGCATAATAGGTGCCGCCGTTTTCACCGACCACCATCGGCTTGGTCACGTCCGCGGGCAGGTCGCAAATCCCGTGGCCATAGTGCTTACTCCAGACCGGCAACGTCCCACGCAGATCTTCATCGCCGTCGCAGGTCACAAATTCCCGCGTCACGTCCAGCCGCCGCGTCCGGTTGCCGAGCTCAAACAGCTTCGCATAGGCCGCCGCCTCGTCCCGCTTCGCGGCCTCATCATAGAGAAAAATGGCAAACAGCTCGTTGCCGAAGCTCCAGCCAAACACACTCGGGCGGTTGCGGTCGCGGAGAATCAGGCCATCGTAATGGGCGGCATAGCGTTCCCAGGCCACGTCGTCCTCGAAGTTCAGGGTCAGGCAGCTTCCGAAAATTGCGGTTTCATCCAGCACCGCTATGCCCATCTCGTCGGCCACATCCAGAAATACCCGCGGATGAATCTGTGCATGCAGCCGCACGGCGTTGCCTCCGACGCTTTTGATCAGCCCGTACCAGCTCCGAATGAACCGGCGGGAAAACATAAAGGGCCCGAAAGGATGACAGATATCGCCGACGAGATGGATTTCTGCGCCGTTCAAATAGAGCTTTTGCCCCCGCAGGTGATACTGCCGCCAACCGAAACGGGTCGATTTCCGGTCGGCAATATCCGTCGCTGTGAGCGCCAGCTCGACGGTATACAGATGCGGCGTCTCCGGCGACCAGCAGGCGAGCCGTCCCGCGACTGTTTCCGTGCAGGTAATGGTGGCGGTGCTGTGCGGACCGAGCAACAGCGTCCGATCCGTCAGCGCCATCACCGATTTCCCGCTCCGGGAGGCCGGAACGGCGTCAATCGAACAGTCGATCCAGGGGCAAACCTCGCCGCCGAGCTGCACGGTCTGCGGCCGGTCGGTGTCGTTGCGGATGGTGACATCCAGTTCGAGGGTATCGCTGTCCAGCAGCGGTTTGACATAGACGTCCTCAATCGACACCGACGGCACTGCCAACAGATAGACATCCTGCCAGATACCTGCCAGATCCTGCGTATTGGAACCATGGGCATACGGAGTGCGCATGTTTTTATAGGTCGCGCTCTGATGATTATACAGCCGGAGATGGCGGACGCCAACCAGCAACTCATTTTCCCCTTCATGCAGGACATCGGTCACATCGCAGTCGAATGGCAGATAGCCGTCAAAATGCTCGCCGACCTGTTCGCCGTTGACATAGACATCTGCATGTCCCATGACCGCCTCAAAATGCAGCAGGATCCGCATGCCCGCCCAATCATCGGGCACCGTAAAACTGCGGCGCAGCCAGCCCATCTCCGCATGATCCCATTCAGCGGGATAACTCGGGTAATAGAGCGAATCCGGCCGATAGCGCATCTCCTCGCGCGAACGGTCGACCCGTCCGTTGCCCCAGATGTTGCCGTTCCAGGGCGAGGGGATGCGGATCGGCGTATTGCTCCAGTCCGTCTCCTGCGGCAGCGGCAGCGCCGGCGGCTCGACCATCACGCAGCAGGTTGCCCGCAACTTCTTCCTCTCGTCCGAGCGCACCTACACCCGCAAGCTCTACGAGATCGCGATGTCCTTCAAGATCGAAAAAACGCTTACGAAGGACCAGATCCTCGAGATCTACATGAACCAGATCTATCTGGGTCAGCGCGCCTACGGCTTCCAGAGCGCCGCACGAACCTACTTCGGCCGCTCGCTCGACCAGATCTCGATCGGCGAGGCCGCCACGCTCGCGGGTCTTCCCGTCGCGCCTTCGGCCTACAACCCGATCGTCAATCCGACGCGCGCCACCATGCGCAAGAACTACGTGCTCGGACGCATGCGCGATCTCGGCTACATCGACGAACTCACCTATGAGACCGAGAAGGCCCAGCCGATGCAGCCCCGCCGCGTCGCCACGCAGCAGGAAATCGTGACCTCCAACATGAGCGAGGAGTTCGTCACCGCCAAGTACGCGGCCGAGCTTGCCCGCATGCTCGTCTACGACGTGTTCAAGGAGGAGACCTACTCGCGCGGCCTCAACGTCTACACGACGATCGACATGGGCGCCCAGAAGACGGCCGTCGACGCCGTCCGACGCCAGCTCATCTCGTATGACCGCAAGTACGGCTACCGCGGTCCCGAGTCCTACATCGACCTCGGCCCCGCCGACAAGCACGCCGAGAACATCCGCGCCGCGATCGCCAAGACGACCGCCTCTCCCTTCATGGTCGCCGCCGTCGTCACCGAAGCCGATCCCAAGGTCATCAAGGCCGCCCTGTCGGCC
>USLV01000020.1 GCA_900555705.1 uncultured Oscillospiraceae bacterium
GCCACGCGGAGGCGATTTCCGGGCTGACCCGGCAGGCGCTCGACGAGGCGGCGCTGTCGCTCGGCGAGATCGATGCGCTCGCGGTCACGGCGGCGCCCGGGCTGATCGGCGCGCTGCTGGTCGGGGTCAACTTTGCAAAGGGGCTCTCTCTCTCGAGCGGTAAGCCGCTGATCCCGGTGCACCATCTCCGCTCGCATATCGCCGCCAACTATCTGGCACACGCGGAGCTGGAGCCGCCGTTTTTGTGCCTCGTCGTCTCCGGCGGGCACACCCACCTCGTGCAGGTGGAGGATTACACCCGCTTTACCGTGCTCGGCCGGACGCGGGACGACGCGGCGGGCGAGTGCTTCGACAAGGTAGCCCGGGCGATGGGCCTGCCCTATCCCGGAGGCGTGCATCTCGACCGGCTGGCGGCGGAGGGGGACCCGGCGGCGTTCCGGCTTCCGCAGCCGCGGGTGGATGGCAGCCCTTATGATTTCAGCTTCTCCGGCCTCAAGACGGCGGTGCTGAATCTGCTGCACAACGCGAAGCAGAAGGGCGAGGAGGTTCATATTCCCGATCTGGCCGCTTCGTTCCAGCATACGGTGGTGGAGATTCTCTGCGGCCGGACGCTGGCGGCTGCCGGAGCGCTCGGCTCTGAGACGGTTGTGCTGGCCGGGGGCGTGTCCGCCAACTCAGCGCTGCGGCGGGAGATGGCCGTGCGCTGCGAGGCGGCGGGGATTCGGCTGCTTGCGCCGCCGCCCGCCCTCTGCGGTGACAATGCCGCCATGGTTGGGGCACAGGCTTTCTATGAATATCAGCAGGGACATCTGGCAGGACGCGACCTGAACGCCTGCGCGACTATGCCGATAGAAGCAGAATTCAGCGATTGAAGCCGCCTGTTTTGCAGGTTTTGATGTAAAATGATGCAAGCGCACAATTCTTTGTTAGAAAATTATCAGTTTATTTACATTTTAGATATTGCCACGCTTTTCCGGGTAGTCTATAATAGAGAACAGTAAGGCATTTGGGTTCTGAAAGGAGAAAACGATATGACGAAGAATAAGTCCGTTCTCGAATGGATTGAGGACAAAATCGCGCTCGTCAATCCGGACAAGGTTGTCTGGATCGACGGTTCCGAGGCGCAGCTGGATGAGCTGCGGGCGGCTGCCTGCGCCACCGGCGAGATGATGAAGCTGAACGAAGAAAAACTGCCGGGCTGCTATCTGCATCGTACGGCGGTCAACGATGTCGCGCGCGTCGAGCACCGCACCTTCATCTGCTCCCGCACGAAGGAAGAGGCCGGCCCCACCAACAACTGGATGGACCCCGCCGAGGCCTATGACATGCTCTACAGCATCGCGAAGAACAGCTATCAGGGCCGCACCATGTATGTCATCCCCTATTCAATGGGTCCGGTCGGTTCCCCCTTTGCCAAGTATGGCATCGAGCTGACGGATTCCATTTATGTCGTGTTGAACATGGCGATCATGACCCGCGTCGGCCAGAACGTGCTGGATGCGCTCGGCGACAGCGACGACTGGGTGCGCGGCCTGCACTGCAAGTGTGAAATCGACGAGGAGAAGCGGTATATCTGCCACTTCCCGCAGGACAACACCATCATTTCGGTCAACTCCGGTTACGGCGGAAACGTGCTGCTCGGCAAGAAGTGCTTCGCGCTGCGCATCGCCTCCAACCTCGGCCGCCAGGAGGGCTGGATGGCCGAGCATATGCTGATCCTCGGCCTCGAGAATCCGCAGGGTGAAGTCAAGTACATCGCGGCTGCGTTCCCGTCGGCCTGCGGTAAGACCAACCTCGCCATGCTGATCCCGCCGGAGGTCTATCGCAATAAGGGTTACAAGGTCTGGTGTGTCGGCGACGACATCGCCTGGATGCGCATTGGCGAGGACGGCCGTCTGTGGGCCTGCAATCCGGAGAACGGCTTCTTCGGCGTGGCGCCCGGCACCAATGTGAAGTCCAACCCGAATGCACTGGCCTCCACGCAGAAGGGCACCATCTTCACCAACGTTGTGCACAACCTCGATGACAACACTGTCTGGTGGGAGGGTCTCGACAAGAATCCGCCGAAGAACGCGCTCAACTGGAAGGGCGAAAAGTGGGACTGCACCGACGGATCCAAGGGCGCTCATCCCAACTCCCGCTTCACCGCTCCGGCGAAGAACTGCCCCTGCATTTCCTCTGAGTTCGATTCCAGCAAGGGTGTGCCGATCTCGGCAATCGTCTTCGGCGGCCGCCGCGCGAAGACCGCGCCGCTGGTGTATCAGTCCCGCGACTGGGCGAACGGCGTTTTCGTAGGCTCCATCATGGCCTCCGAGACCACGGCTGCCGCGACCGGCGCGGTCGGCGTTGTCCGCCGCGATCCGATGGCGATGCTGCCCTTCTGCGGCTACCATATGGCCGACTACTGGGCGCACTGGCTTGAGATGGGCGAGAAGCTCGGCGATAAGGCGCCGAAGATTTTCAACGTCAACTGGTTCCGCACCGACGATGAAGGCAACTTCATCTGGCCGGGCTTCGGCGACAACCTCCGCGTGCTCGAGTGGATCCTCGCCCGCTGCGAGGGTAAGGCCAACGCTGTGGAGACCCCGATCGGCTATGTACCGACTGCCGACGATATCAACCTCGACGGTCTGGACTTCTCGAAAGAGACGCTGGCCGGTATCCTGGAGGTCGACAAGGAGCTCTGGAAGAGCGAGCTCGGCGGCATCGCGGAATTCTATGAGAAATTCGGCGATAAGCTCCCGGCTGAGCTTACGGCACAGCTGGACGGCCTGAAGGCTCGCCTCGGCTAAATTTGAATCCCTGCCCCCGGCAATGGAATCCGCGATTCCGCTGCCGGGGGTTTCTGTTGCCGGGCTTCCTGAAATTTATCTTGCACATCGACACGGTTTCTATTATACTGAACACAGACATATGTATAGACGATTGCTGCGCGAGAGGAGGGGACAGGGTGAACCGCAGAAGCCAAAAGCTGATGGAGAAAATACGGGAATCCCTGTCGTCGGTTCTGCCGATCACGGCGATTGTGCTGGCGCTCTGTTTCACTATCGCGCCGGTGCCGTCCGGTATTCTGATGGCGTTTGTCATCGGCGCAGCGATGCTGATCGTCGGGATGGGGCTGTTCACGCTGGGAGCAGAGATGGCGATGACGCCGATGGGCGAACATGTCGGCGCGCGGCTGACCGGCTCCCGTCGCCTCTGGCTGGTGATTGTCGGCTGCTTTGTCATCGGCGTGATGATTACCGTCGCTGAGCCGGATTTGCAGGTGCTCGCGGCACAGGTGCCGTCGGTGCCGGATATGGTGCTGATTCTGGCGGTGGCGGTCGGCGTGGGGCTGTTCCTCGTTGTGGCGCTGCTGCGCATGCTGATTGGAATCCGGCTGTCCTGGCTGCTCATCGGGTTCTATGTGCTGGCATTCGTGCTGGCGGCGTTTGTGCCGCGGGATTTTCTGACGGTCGCGTTTGACTCCGGCGGCGTGACGACCGGACCGATGACGGTGCCGTTCATTATGGCGCTCGGCGTCGGTGTCTCCGCGGTCCGGAGCGACCGGCATGCGGAAAACGACAGCTTTGGACTGGTCGCGCTCTGCTCGATCGGGCCGATCCTCGCAGTGCTGATTCTCGGGCTGGTTTATCAGCCCTCCGGGGCACAGTCGGCCGCTGCGACGTTGCCGGAGCTTGCGGATTCCCGCGCGCTGGCGGTGCTGTTTGCGCGGACACTGCCGAATTACCTGCGGGAGGTGGCGATTTCGCTCGCTCCCATCGCGGTGTTTTTTCTGGTATTCCAGCTGCTTCTGCTGCGACTGCCGCGGCGGCAGCTTGTCCGTCTCGCGGTCGGCGTGCTGTATACCTATCTCGGGCTGGTGCTGTTCCTGACCGGCGTCAACGCGGGCTTCATGCCTGCCGGGCAGTATCTAGGCGGTCAAATGGGAGCGCTTCCCTATCGCTGGATTCTCGTGCCGGTCGGCATGGTGATCGGCTATTTCATTGTGGCGGCGGAGCCCGCCGTGCATGTACTCAACCGGCAGGTCGAGGAGATCACGGATGGGGCGATTCCGCCCCGCCTGATGCAGCTCAGCCTGTCGATCGGCGTGGCGATATCACTTGGGCTGTCGATGATCCGGGTGCTGACCGGGATTTCGATTCTGTGGTTCCTGCTGCCCGGCTATATCCTCGCGATCGCGCTCTCTTTTTTTACCCCGAAAATTTTCACCTCGATTGCCTTTGACTCGGGCGGGGTGGCATCCGGGCCGATGACCGCGACCTTTCTGCTTCCCTTTGCGATGGGGGCCTGCGAGGCGGTCGGCGGCAACATCATCACGGATGCGTTCGGAATCGTCGCCATGGTGGCGATGACGCCGCTGATTACGATCCAGCTCCTCGGTGTGCTGTATAAAAAGCGGCAACCGGAGATGGGAATGTTGCCGGAGGCGGCCGAAGAGGAGATCATCGAGCTTTGAGAACGTCCGATGCGGGCGAAAGGAGGAGTCGGCGATGCCGGAGCTCTTGTTTATGTTGACCATTACCAACCGACGGATGGCGGAGACGTTGCCGGACTATCTGGAGGAGCAGGGGGCTTCGCTGACCCTGTGCAGCCTGGCACAGGGCACGGCAAACGATGCGGTGCTGGATATGTGGGGGCTCGCGGACACCGAGCGGGCGTTGCTGTTTTCCGTTGTCCCCGCGTCCCGGGAGCGGGCGCTGCTGCGCGGACTGGTTCGCGACCGGCAGCTTGACCTGCCCGGCAACGGCATTGCGTTTACGATTCCCGTGCAGAGTGTGGGCGGCGCACGGACGCTGCAATATCTGAGCGGGGGACAGGAAAAGGAAGGGTGTGAGGAACAGATGGCGGCGTCTTCTTTCGAGCTGGTGATTGCGGTTACCAACCGCGGCTTTGTGGATCTTGTGATGGACGCGGCGCGCGAGGCCGGGGCGCACGGCGGCACGGTTGTGCATGCTCGCGGCACCGGACGCGATCAGGCTGAACGGTTTCTCGGCGTCTCACTCGCGTCGGAAAAGGATATGGTGATGATCGTGGTGCGGCAGGAGGAGAAGGCCGCTGTGATGAAAGCGATTATGGCGAAGGCCGGGCTCTCGAGCAAGGCGGGTGCTGTCCTGTTCACGCTGCCGGTGCGGCAGGTGGCAGGCATGCGTGGACTGGACGAGGATTGACGGAAAAGACGAAGAAAGGCGGCAGGACATATGCTGGAGACAGCGTGGGCACATCTGAAAAGTGGAACGGATATCCGGGGCGTGGCGCTTCCGGACGTGGAGGGGCAGCCGGTGGAGCTGACCGACGAGGTGGTCGGGCGGATCGCGGGCGGCTTTGCGCGTTGGCTCGCGGAAGCGGCGGGCAAGCCGTGTGAGCAGCTGACCGTCTCGGTTGGGCGGGACAGCCGCCTCTCGGGTCCGCGCATCCGTGACGCAGCTGTCCGCGCGCTGACCGCGGCGGGGGTGCGGGTGCTGGACTGCGGTCTTGCGTCGACCCCGGCCATGTTTATGAGCACGGTTGACCTCGGCTGTGACGGAGCGGTGCAGATCACGGCGAGCCATCACCCCTTCCATCGCAACGGGCTCAAATTTTTCCGCCCCTCCGGCGGGCTGGAGGGGGCGGATATCACCGCGATTCTGGAGCTGGCGCAGGCGGGGGCTTTTACGAACGCTGCGACACCGGGGGTCTGCGAGGAGACGGCCTATATGCCGCAGTATGCCGCGCGTCTGCGGACGCTGATCTGCGATGGTGTCCGCGCGGCGGACTATGCGCATCCGCTGGCCGGATTCCGCGTTGTTGTCGACGCAGGCAACGGCGTCGGCGGCTTCTATGCGTCGGAGGTGCTCGCGCCGCTCGGTGCGGATATCACCGGCAGCCAGTTCCTCGAGCCGGACGGCCGGTTCCCGAATCATATCCCGAACCCGGAGGATCCGGAGGCGATGGCCTCTGTCTGCGAGGCGACCCGCCGGGCGGGCGCCGATCTCGGGCTGATCTTCGATACGGATGTCGACCGGGCGGGCTGTGTGGACGCGGCCGGCCGGGAGATCAACCGCAACCGCTTGGTGGCGCTGGCTGCGGCGATTGTGCTGGAGGAGCATCCCGGCGGCACGATTGTGACCGATTCGGTCACATCGGACGGGTTGAAGGTGTTCATTGAACAGACACTCGGCGGTCGGCATTGTCGCTTCAAGCGGGGCTATAAGAATGTGATTGACGAGGCGGTTCGCCGCTGTGAGGCGGGAGAGGACGCGCCGCTCGCGATCGAGACCTCCGGCCATGCGGCGCTTCGCGACAACTATTTTCTCGACGACGGCGCCTATCTCGTCACCCGCATCCTCATCAAAGCGGCTCGGCTGCGGGCCGAGGGGCGGACGTTGGACAGCCTGATCGAGGCGCTGGCCGAGCCCGCCGAGGGGCAGGAGCTGCGCTTTTCGATCACGGAGCCGGATTTCCGCGCCTGCGGCGAACGGGTACTGGCGGCTTTGGAGCGGCTCGCGGCGGAACAGGGCTGGCAGCTTGCCGACGACAGCCGCGAGGGGGTGCGCATCTCCTTCGGCGCGGATGAGGGGGACGGCTGGCTGCTGCTGCGGCTGAGCGTGCACGACCCGGTGATGCCGCTCAACATCGAGAGCAACCGGACGGGCGGCTGCCGGGAAATGGCAGCGCGGCTCGCACCGTTTATGCGGGCCCAGCCGGGCATCGACTGCACACGGCTCGACGCCTATCTGGCGTGAACCGCAGAAGGAGGAGACGGAGCAATGGATTGGACCGAGGTCCGGATGACGGTGCCGACAGCGGACACCGACCGGGCGGCTGCCATCGCGAATATGGTGGTGCCCTATGGTTTGTATATTGAGGATTACAGCGATCTCGAGCAGGGCGCGCGGGAAATCGCGCATATTGACCTGATCGACGAGGAGCTGCTTGCGCGTGACCGCACGCGCTCGGTGCTGCATGTCTATATCAGCCCGGAGGAGAACCCGGCGGAGGCGGCGGTTTTCCTGCGGGAGCGGTTTGCCGCAGAGGGGATCGACTGCGAACTGTTGACGAGTGCCGTCAGCGAAGAGGACTGGGCCAACAACTGGAAGGCCTATTTCAAGCCGCTGCCGGTCGGCGAACGGCTGCTGATCTGTCCGACTTGGGAGCCGATTCCGGAGACAGACGGCCGTGCGGTGCTGTCGATCGATCCCGGCATGGCGTTCGGCACCGGCGGCCACGATACCACCCGACTGGTGCTTGAGACGCTCGAGAAGGCGGTTACGCCGGAGACCGAGCTGCTGGACATCGGCTGCGGAAGCGGCATTCTCTCGATTGCCGCGCTGCTGCTTGGGGCAAAGCGGGCGTTTGGAGTGGATATCGACCCGCTGGCGGTCAAGACTGCGCGGGAGAACGGTGCGCTGAACGGTATGGCGGAGCCGCGCTTTACCGTTTGCGAGGGGGATCTTGCGGCGCGTGTCACCGGCCGGTATGATGTGGTCGCGGCGAATATCGTCGCGGATGCGATCATCGCGCTCTCCCCGGCGGTGCCCGCTTTCCTGAAGGATGGCGGTACATACATCGTTTCCGGCATTATCGACACCCGTGAAGACGAGGTGCTGGCGGCGCTGGAAACCAGCGGCTTTGCCGTGACCGGACGGCGGGAGAGCGGCGGCTGGCTCTGCCTGCGCTGCGTCCGCGCCGGTGTATAAACAGGGGGAGGAAAACGGGATGCGGAGGAAATGGTGGATCGCGCTGCTGGCGCTGCTGGCCGCCTGCGTCGTCTGTGCCGGGAGCGTGCCGGCGGCGATCCCGCTGGATGTGGGCAACGAGGTGGACTACGGCGGTGGCGGCGGCTGGGATTCCGGCGGCGGAGATTGGGATTTCGGCGGCTGGGATTCGGATGACGATGACGACGGCGGGGTGTTCTTCTTTTTCGGCGGTGGCGACAGCGGAAGCGGCGGTGGAAGCGTCGGAACGGCTGTGGTCGCCGTGGTGATTGTGGCGATTGTTGTGCTGGCGGTGTTCCGGGCGAATAAGAGCCGGCATACGGCAGGCCACGGCGTACCTGCGGCACCGGTGCGCAGTCCGGGTAACCACGAGGCCGAGATCCTGCCCGCGATTGGGGCGGTGGATCCGCAGTTCAGCAAAGACGCCTTCCTTGGATTTGCGAAGGAGGTGTATATGACGCTGCAGCAGGCCTGGACCGAGCGGGACTGGGAGAAGATCCGTCCGTTCGAGAAGGAGGAGCTCTATCGGCAGCATGAGCTGCAGTTGCAGGAGTATATCCGCAACGGTCAGATCAACGTGGTGGAGCGGATCAATGTCAACCAGGCGTATCTCCACAAATATGAGCGCGACCGCCAGTATGAATATCTCACCGTCTGCCTCAAGGCGCGGTTCAATGACTATATCATCGACGAGAAGACCCGCGCGGTGCTGAAGGGCGATCCGAACCGCGAGATATTCATGCAGTATCTGATGACCTTTACGCGCCGGACAGGTGTACAGACCACGGCGGCCGGAGATGGACCGGAAACCGTTGCCTGTCCGAACTGCGGCGCCCCGGTTCGTATTACGAGCGCGGGCCGGTGCGAATACTGCGATTTCATCATCACCACCGGCGAGCATGACTGGGTGCTCTCGGCCTATCACAGTGTTAAGCCGGGTGTCGCGACGGATGAGCGTGGTGTGGTCCTGCGCGACGGCGAAGGTGAGGCATAACCGATGATGGGCTGGATCATACTGGCTGTAGTGCTGGTCGGCATGCTGCTGCTTGTCCTGACTATCCGCCGCCGGGTGCGGCGGTTGTCCCGGCAGATATTCGGTTCGGACAGCCTGCTTGAAGAGCTGACCCGGGTGCAGGAGGAGGCGGACAACACGCCACGCTCGCTCTCCGGCGGCGACGCGATCTATCTCCCGGCGATTCTTCGGGATTTTCCCGAGTTCAACGCCGTGCTCGCCAAAAGTCGGGTACAGGCAGTTGTCACCGCCTTTCTCGAGGCGGTGGAGCAGGGGGACAGCGGCCGACTGCCGCCGTCCTGCGGCGAGGCGATTGTCCGCCTCGCGGAAAGCCGGATTGCGGATGCCCGGCGGACGGGCGTTCCGTTTGTGGCCGACGGGCTGGTATTTCATAACACCACCATCGCGCGCTATCTCCGCAGCGGCCATGACCGCACAATCCTGTTTCAGACAGCGTTTGCCTGCCGGGACGGGAGCGGGCGGCTCCGTCAGGAGAAGGCGGAGCTGGCCATGACCTATACGCTGCAAAGCGAGGACAGCGCGCTGTCCCTGCGGTGTGCCCACTGCGGTGCGCCGGTAGCGGATGTTGGGGTCAAGGTCTGTGCTTATTGCGGGAGCGGTGTCCTTCCCGTCCAGGATAAGATCTGGCGGGCGGCGGAGCTACGATTTTGCTGAGGCAATCATATTAAAATAAAGGAGTGCTGATTGATGGGACTGATTAAAGCGATTACCGGTGCGGTTGGCGGCGTGCTTGCCGACCAGTGGGTGGACTATATCAAGTGCGATGCGCTGCCGATGAATGTGCTGGCGGTGAAGGGGCAGAAATATATTGGCCCGCGCAGCTCCAACACGAAGAGTGACGACAACGTGATCTCCGACGGCTCGCGTGTCGATGTGGCGGACGGCCAGTGTATGCTGGTGGTGGAGAACGGCAAGGTAGTGGACTTCTGCGCCGAGCCGGGTCAGTATACCTACCAGACCGGCACTCAGCCGTCGATGCTCAGCGGCGGGTTTAAGGGACTTGCCGCGAGCTTCGGCCAGGTCGGCAAACGATTCACAGCCGGCGGCCAGATTCTCTCCGCCCAGCGGGTGTATTATATCAACACAAAAGAGCTGATGGGTAATAAATGGGGCGTCGGCGGCGTTCCCTTCCGCGACAGTGAGTTCAGCTTCACGATGAAGCTGTCCGCCTATGGCGAGTATTCCTACCGCATCACCGATCCGCTGCTGTTCTATGCGAATGTCTGCGGCAATGTGGACGGGACCTTCACCCGCGACCGTATCGACAGCCAGCTCAAGGCGGAACTGCAAACCGCCATGCAGCCGGCACTCGGCCGGGTGGCGCTGCGGCGCATCCCCTATGACCAGCTGCCGCTCTTCACACGGGAGATCTGTGAGGAGCTCGACCGGGAACTGACGGCGGACTGGACCGAGACACGCGGCATCTCGGTCGTGTCGATGGCGTTGGCCTCGGTGGCGCCGGATGAGGAGAGCGCGAAGAAGATCGCCTCCTTCCAGGAGTCACGGGTCTATACCGATGCCCGCATGATGGGCGCTCGGCTTGGCACAGCGCAGGCGAACGCGATGGAGAGCGCCGCGCAGAACGAAGCGGGTGCGATGACCGGGTTTATGGGCATGGGCTTTGCCGGTCAGATGGGCGGTATGAACGCGGCGCAGCTCTATCAGATGGGTGGCAATCCGCCGCCGAACCCGCCGACACCTCCGGCTCCGGTGCCGCCGGTTGATCCGGCGCCGCCCGCTCCGGCTGCGCCCGAGGCTGAGTCTGCTCCCGAAGAGGCAGCGCCGCAGCAGGAGGGGTGGACCTGTCCCGGCTGCGGTCATGTGTCGCAGGGAAAATTCTGCCCGGAATGCGGGACAAAGCGGCCCGTTGATGCGCCGCTCTACCGTTGCGATAAATGCGGCTGGCAGCCTGCCGATCCGCAGCATCCCCCGAAATTCTGTCCCGAATGCGGTGACCGCTTCGATGAGGAGGATCAGATCTGATCTCCCGTTTCCATGCCCGCCCGGCTGAGGCTTTCTGTGCCTTCGGCCGGGCGGGCGTGTTTTCGACGCCAATTCCGCAGCTTTGCCACGTTTTTTGTGTGCTCTGCACGCGCACAGGGTTACAGATTTGTTGCCATTCTTGACTTTGTTGGTGGCATGATATACAATGAAAAGGCTGAATTTTTCTGAAAAACGGAGGCTTTCCGCCCGGCTGCGGCTGTCCGGCCGTGGTTCTGCGGGTGGGAGCGAGAAGGAGGTTTCCGCTCATGGCGAATACCGATCGACTGTGCATGGGCTGCATGCAGCCGCTGCTGTCTCTTATACACATCTGACGCTGCCGACGAAGCTAGAAGTGTA
>USLV01000021.1 GCA_900555705.1 uncultured Oscillospiraceae bacterium
TCTCAACCGCATATTGCAGCGCCAGACGCGCATCCGTCGTGTTCACGGTGCCATCGCCGTTGATATCGCCGAGCTGCACAGCAGAGGGATCCAACTGGGAAACAATCGAATAGTCTACGAGGAATTCGTTGCTGCCCGCTGTGGACGATGTATCATTGCTCAGCTCATACAGGAGATTGCCGACACTGTCGGTATTCCCCTGATAGCTGCCGGCAAAGGCAATCGTCTTGCTGGAAGCCAGCAGCTTGTAATCATCATCGTAGAGCGAGACACGATACGTCTTGTTGTTGATATCGCGCAGATCCACCTCGATGGCCACACGATACCATACACCCGTCTTCCAATCGGTCAGATGCTCGTCGTTCACCGTAACACCGTCATACTGGGTGAAAGCAATCACCGGTGCGCCCGAATAGGTGCTGCCGTTGGCATTGAGACCATAGAGCAGCAGCGTGGCAAAACCGGAACCAGTGGACTGCATCGTCGGCACCTGCAAACGGGATTCCACTCTATAGAGCGAATTCTCAGTACCAGCCTTCAGATTCATGTCCGTGGTCTGCATGAAGGTATAGCTGCCCTTTTCATTGATGAAAAGCCGCGCCACATCCCGATCGTCTTTCTGGGAAATCGTCACATTGCTGTCGCCGTTCGATGTCCCTGTCTTCGAGAAGGAACCGCCGTTCAGCACATTCTGGATACCGTTTTCGGTCTTGGTGCCGTAATCGGTGAAGTTCTCGGTGAAGATCAGCTTAGATCCCGGCTCGAACGTCGCATTGTCCGGCGCACTCCAGCGGTTGATACGGCGCATGTTATTGATCCAATTGCACTCCGCAGAACCCACCAGTTCCTGCTCATAGAAGAAGCCGGAAATGGTCACATTCTTCAGATGCTCCGTCGAGGAGACTTTCTTGACACCGATGCTATACAGCGCACCGTTGTAAAGATTCAGCTTCGCATCCTTCCCCGTTGTCAGGAAGGCGTCGGTAGAGGACTGGGAATCGTAGTTGCTGTTGTAGATATTCACCGTGCCGGTGTCCACACGCAGGAAGGAGGTCGGGCGCGCCCAGCAGGCCACATTAAAGAAGTTCAGCGGGTCGCCCTTATAGGTGTCCGCCACATAGATGTGATGAATCACATCCGTGTTGAAGTCCTCCATGTAGTTATAGCTGACGATCTGGACATTGATGAAGTCCATATCTGTAAGCGCCTGCACCTCGATACCAACGGTGGAATAGTCGTAGGCGTTGCCCACATTCCAGCCGCTCGCAGACTTACCGTTCTCCTCAATGAAAAGCGCGCCGCGGTGGCCGAGATAGTTGAAATTGTCGTAGAGAATCTGATCCGTGACATCGCCGACAATCAGGATGTCGCAGTTCTCCTGGACATACAGGTTGTTGACGAGATTAGCGCTCGCCATCGTGCCGTCGCTCTCCTTCGGGGAGTTCGGCCAGGCGCCGTTCTTATCCTCGCCGCCGTTGTACCACGCGCCGCAGTTCATCTGATAGTTGGAGATAACACCACCCACGGCGCCCTTACCGACTTTGATCACGTTGTGGAAGCAGTAGCCGGCGAGATAGCGGACATAGTGGTTGTCGCAGCGATAGCTCATCAGATCCACGCCGTCATAGCCATTGCGGATCGACACGTTCACAACGTAGACGTCCTTGCCCTGGCCCTGCACAGCATAGGGGTATTTCTTGATGGTGTCGACGCTCATGCCCTGCTCGGGATAATCGAAAACGATACCGACAATGCCGGCGCCCTCTTTCAGCTTCACAGACGCGTCGCCTTCGGTGTTATAGATCTTGAAGATGGTACCGATGTTATAGGGAATACGGCCGATATCCACCGCACCCTTCAGTTCAACACCAGTCGGCACGGTCACGCTGTCCTCCAGACGGTAGTGACCCGCCGGCAGGAAGACGATACCGCCGCCCTCTTTACCGACCTTGTCGAGAATCGCCTGCAGCGTTTTGGACACGTCGGTCGCGCCGGTGGCATCCACATCCGCCACATACAGCTCGTTGCGGGCGGGCTTCGTCACCTTGTCCGCCGCCTGCTCCGCCGTCAGGAAGTCAACCTCGTCAACCTCCACTTTCTCGTCGTTGCGATCCAGCGGGCACATCGCCGCATTGTCTATCTCCAGCGCACCGTCCTTGGCAGAGCAGCCACGGACAATGGTACCGACCGAACCGGACACCAGCGAAATATGCGGCCCCTCGGTCTCAAAGGTACAATTGGTGATCGACAGCGGGCCGCGGGTATTGATGATCTGACCGCCGGTGATCGTGCAGTTAGCCAGCTGCATGCGGTTAATGCCGTCATGCTGTACCGCGACATCCGTCGCATGGATGGTGATATGGCTGAAATTCATATTGCCCATATCCACATCCGGATTGTAGTTGTCCATGATGCCGACCGAACAGTTGTCAATCAGGATATTGGCAAACAGCTCACCGGCCGCGCTAACGCCTTCGAACAGAATGCCCACGCCGCAATCGCGGATAGTAGAGCCATATACCTGGCCGTTGGAATAGCTGTTGGGAGAGGCCACCGAATTGGTGAAATACACACCGACGCCGTAACCCGAGATATCCATATAGGCAAAGTACGACCAGTCAACGCGCTGGATGTTAACCGCAACCGCCGCGGACAGCTGACCCATCAGCGCATCCTTCGCAGCATCGGTCCTGGGGGAGCCGGGCAGACCCGACTGCTCCCAATATTTCGGGGCAAAATTGATGTAATCGAAACGGCCAACATCGTAGATGCCGTCCAGCTGAAGTCCCATGCCGAGAGGGGTACCGTAAACATTATGTACGTTCGGGCAGCCGCTGCCGTCCGGACCCTGCACAACCGCCGTATAGGAGTTAACAAAAGTGACGTTGCGCACATGCGTATAGTCCGCGCCCCAGTTGCCCTTCTTATACATCTGGATCGAAGCCGGATAGGAGACGACATTCTCCGGATTCTGCTCCGGATACCAGATGGACAGATCGCGCACCATGGAGTTCGGCAGCATCGTGATAAAAGCGGTGCCGTTCGGATCCTCCCGGCCGGCATACGCCTTCAGGATGGTACCGACCACCTCCGGATTCTCGTCGGTCGGCGCACGCCAGTCACCACAGATGGTGACGCCATAAGGAACGATCAGATTGCCGCTGACGACATATTCGCCCTCCGGAATGAAAAGTGTGCCGCCGCCCGCGCGGTTCAGTCCCTCCATCAGACTCTGGATGGTGGTGGTGGCATCCTCGTCCGTGTTCGGCTCCATATAGTCGCCGAGATTATAGCCCATCACAACCGTGTCGTCCGTAGCGTACCTGGTCGGCGCAATCTCCCACGTGGGAGGCTCCGGCGTAAAGGTGCCGTCGCCGATACGATCGGTCGGGATACCTTTGGAAGTATCAACCAGGCGAACATTACACATTTTAAAGGTGTAAGTCTCGCCGACAGCCGCCTTCGGATAGGCATAAAGGCGTACATAATTGACGCGGGAAAGATCGATTATACCACTGGTGCCGGTAGACTCGTTCAGCTTGGCAACCACGCGGAACCACTCGTTTTCCTTCCAGTCGAAGGCGCTCGGGCTCCAATTGATCTCCTCAACATCGCAGCCGCCGCCGCTGGTCAACTCCAGCGAACCGTCCAGATTTTTCAAAAATAATTCCAGGTCGCCCCCGACATAGAGATCGAAGACCACGGCCAGATCCCCGTAATTATACGCGGTGAGGTCGATCGGATCAAACTTCATGTTGGGATCACCCATGTATCCGTCTGCCGGAACCTCTTTGGTGATATTGTATGTCAGCGGAATCTCCGCAATCACACAGTCCTCCTTCTCCGCTGCGCTCACAACCCCGGGCAAAATCGCCAACGGGAAAATGAACAGCAGGCTCAGGAACATTGCCAACCATTTCTTCAAATTAAACGCCGCCTTTCCTAAGACCAAATTTGTTTCCAGCATGATATCTCTCCATGCCGGTTACTACCATAGCACAATTTTGCATCGTTGTCAATAAAAGACCATTTCATTTTGCATATCGTTTTTGTGCTTTTCGTCAAAAATGCAGAGGAAGTGGGATGAAGCACCTCCCGATTGCCGAGATCGCTCTCCGAACTTTGTACATTCGTTTTCATGCACGGTGTGCACGAGAACGAAATCCTGTATAAATTGCTCAAACTCAAAACATCTACTTGAAGTACCAATCGTCCTGCATCGATTCGGATTGTACAACCAAAGGGCAGCACTCCCCGCGGAGAGTGCCGCCTGGTTATACAAAAGGGTTACTCCGTCGTATCCGGCAGTAATGAAATGCTGATACCCCTGACGTTCACACCGCCCATACCACCAGTCAACCGCACGACATTCTCCGTGCCGGGTTCCAGATCAATCAGGCAGCGGGCCGATTTCTCGTCATAATTGCCCCATCCTCCCGTTCCGGGCACGCGCAGGAAATACGGTTCATCGCTCTTGTTGCCGCTGGCATCCACCTTCATCGTCGAACTCTTATCACCGCTGGAATAGTGCAATGTCAACACCGCCTGGCCACCCTTGCCGCCGTCAATGCCGGAGAACTCCACATAGGCACCGGAATTGTGCAGATTCTCCACCACCTTCTGATCTCCCGAAAGAGTTGCCCCCTCACCGAGTTTCGCCCCGGTCAGATCATAGTTGGTCTTTTCGGTGAACTTGGCAAGGCCTTCTTCACTTATCAGCAATTTGCCATCGCGTTCCGTGGACTCGGAGGGCGGGCCAACCGCTTCAACACCTTCTTTGGTCTGAATAACCTTCCGGATGGTGCCATCCTCGTTGAAGAAGAGCTGATCGACGTTGGTCGAACGCAGCGTACCGTTGCCGGAGATCGCCGCATTGTGATAGAACATATACCAGTTGCCACGATACTGCACGACGCTGCCGTGAGATGTCTCGCAGTTTTCCACTGCATCCAGGATCACGCCGCGGGAGGTCCAGGGACCGTTGACACTGTCACTGGTGGCATAGCGCATCTGGTTGGCACCGGACACACCGTCCGGATAGACCAGATAATAGATATCCTCGCGCTTAAATACCCAGGCGCCCTCGTGGAAGTCCTCGAGCTGATCGGTGATCTCCACCACCTCGCCGGTGACAGACATCATGTCGTTGCTGAGCCGTGCAAAATAGCAGTGACCACCGCCGCCGACAAAGAGATAGGCAACGCCGTCATCGTCGATAAACACACAGGGATCGATCAAATCCTTGCTCGGGAGTCCCTGAATATAGCCCTGATCCTTGAAATTCGCCGCCGGCTCATCACTGGTCGCGACGCCAATTTTCCAGGAATCATTCCAATTGCTCTCGCTGGGATGCGGATAGAAGAAATAGTAAGTACCGTCCCTGTAGGCACAGTCGGGCGCCCACATGAAACCGCCTTCCTCACGTCCCCACTCGACATCATCCGAGCTCAGAATCTCACCATGATCCACCCAGTCGACCATGTTGTCGGTGGAATAAACGTGATACTGATTCATCAGATCACAGCCTTGCGACGGGAACACATCGTGAGAGGGATAGACATAGAGACGACCATCCTTCCAGACATGAGCCGAGGGATCGGCCGTGAAAATATTGTTAAAAATCGGATTCATAGACGTATAATCCGCCCACGTATCCTCCGGAGCAGGATTCTTCTCGGTCTCCTCCGGATAGACCTCCTTTTCGCCGGTGGGAGGTTCATGCGGTTTGGTAGGATTGGTCGGTTCTGTCGGTTCCGGCTCAGTCGGTTCGGTCGGCTGTTCCTCCTTCTCCCCGGGGAACTTGTCGATCTTTTCCACCGCGTACTGCAAAATCAGACGGGCATCGGTCGTGTTGACAACCTCATCCCCATTGACATCCGCCGCAATCCACTCATCCTCCGTCATGCCGATCTTTTCAACTGCATACTGCAAGGCAATACGCGCGTCGGTGGTGTTGACAACGCCATCGCCGTTGACATCACCGAGCTTTCGTGTCTCCTGCTCTGCCGAGAGAGACAGACTGCTCGCCGCCAGAGCCGTCGCCAGCACCGCCACTGCCAGCGAGGCACCCGCGATTCGTTCACGAGCACGTTTTTTCATGTCTGATTTCTCCTTTCTGTTACTACGCTAAGATTAGCATATCCGGATATCTCTGCTTTGTCAAGTCCCTCCGTATTTGCGAACATTTATTTGTATATATTCTCCAATATGATGATGTTGTTCTCTGCTATTCTGCCGAATAAGTTTTTTCTATTGGGGGGTATTCCGTAGTGCCCGCCAGAGATGTCGTTATCGACAGGTGCGGCTGGACGCACAAGCAATGCACTGCTTTCCCCTCTGTGAGATTTCTCCCGATAGCATTTGGAAAGTCACGGATAAGTTCGAATGTTTACGCGAAAAGCCCCCGGGATTTCCCGGGGGCTTTCGTGTTACAACTGCCAAGGGCAGTTACGTTTCAAGAGCTTACTTCTGCTCCTTCTTTTTCAGGACCACAGCGGACACCGCAGCGGCAGCAACCGCCAGCAGCGCCACCGGCAGAACCGCGCTGGCTTCGCCAGTTTCGGTCTCGCCAGGCAGAGCTTCCGTCGTCGGAGCAGCCGTCTCGGCGGGCTCCTCATTGGAAGGCTCAGTCTCCTCCTCAGAGGGTTCCGGCTCGGTCTCGGAAGGTTCGGTCTCCGTCGCGGAAGGCTCAGTCTCGGTTTCGGAAGGCTCGGTCTCCGTCACAGAGGGCTCAGTCTCGGTCACAGTCGGCTCCGTTGTTGGCTGAGTCGGCGCCTCGTAGTCCTCGACAGCCTTCTGCGCAGCGGCCAGCGTCTCGGCAAGAACCATCACATCACGGACAGTTGCCTCCTCGCCGTTCACAGCCTTCGCAGCCGCGATCGCCGCATCCAGCGCATCCGTCAGTGCCTTCGGTACATCCTTGGTATCGACTTTCTCAGCCTTGGCAACCGCCTCGGCCAGATCCGCCACCTGCTGCTTGCCGTAGTCGCTGTCATTCGCCGCACCCGCATACGGGGTCAACACAATGTCATCAAAACCAACGGTCAGCGCATCGGTCGGCGTGCAGAAGAAGCGCAGCTGCGCAACCTTCTCCATCTGCTCGATCTTGCTCAGGCTCATATCGCGAATCTTGATCTGGATCTTGTTCCAGCCATCCTGCAGGCCGGTCAGTGTACCAACGTTGAACTGCGCCTCGATCTGATCCTGCTGCTGGGAAATCTCAATCCAGCTGCTGCCCGGCAGCGCATCAACATCGCTCACATAGAACCACGCCTCAAGATAATAGGTATCCGCCCAGCCTTGCGGCAGCGCAATGTCGAGTGTAGCATTTTTGCGAGCGATAAGCGCCTCTTTACCGCCTTCAGAGGTGGCGAAGATCGCACCAGCGCCCTGCTTCTTGTTGGTCGTATCCAGCGTACCGCTGTTGAAATCGGTCGCATTGTCCATCGTTTCGAGTACGATAACCTCTGGGGCTTTCGCCGCGGTCAGACCCTTGATCGCCGCGGTCAGATCGTCAATCGCTTTCTGAATGTCAGCCTCCGTGGCCTCCTCGTTGTCCAGCACAGCCTTCGCCGCGTTCATCGCGTCGGTATAAGCCTTCGCACTGTCCGCAGTGTAGGCAGAGAGATCCTTGATCTCCGCAGCAACCATCTCGCGAAGCGCATCCTTCGGATCCGGCGCAGCGGTCTTTGTCACGGTGATCTTGCGGATATAGATGCAATCACCAGGTGTGTTCGTATTGAAGATCAGCATCAGATCGGAACCGCCGTCCATCTGACCATTGCCATTCTCCGCTTTGCGCAGGAATTTCGCATCGGTGAGCTGCCACTCCGTGGTCGCCCACTCGCCCTTCACCAGCGTAGCATCGGAAGCCTTTTTCCAGTCGCCATACTTCTTCGCATCCTCAACGGAGAAGTAGTACGGACGCATCTGCGAACCATCGGTAGACTCCTCCGGCAGATAATACTCCACCCGGATGGTCACATTGCTGTCGTTCTCAGCGAGCACATTCGGATCAATCTTCAGGCACATGTTCGCATTGGTGTTCTGCAGCTTCAGGCCGTTGGAGCCGCCGATTTCCACCGGAGTCGTAACATTTTCGCCGCCAGGAATATGATTGCCGCTGACGGTCATATTCTTCAGAACCACTTCACCGGTCGAATAATCGACCTCAGCAGAAGAATAATCCGCCGGGACATCCTCAACGAGAGCCGCATCCGCATCCTGCAGGTTCTTCAGAGCGGTCGCGACATCTTCCTCGGTCGCGCCGTCCTTCGCAAGAACCGCCTTTGCAGCCGCGAGGGCCTCCGCATACACGGCGACGGTCTCCTCGGTGTAGCCGGAGAGATCCTCCTTCGCGTTCTCAACAGCCGCCGCGAGCTCGGTCTTGTCCGCTTCCTTCACCAGCGTCAGGCTGCGGAGGAAGTAGCCAACCGTCTTGTCGGCATTGCCATTGTAGAAGCAAACGTGGAAATAGTTGCCGTTGGCCAGCATGGTGTTGTCCATCGGGATGTAGGCAACCGCCCACTGATCAAAGACAACCGGTGTAAAGGCCGCACCCGCACCGCCAATAGACTGGTTCAGCGCCGGCTCCTTACCCGTGCCGCCGTCGACCTTGTTGTCGATGCTGTTCCAATGCGGGCGACGGAAAGCAAGCGTCGCTTTCGCGCAATCCGCAATCGTCAGGCCTTCGTTAGCCTCCATAATCGCCCCAGCGGTCTCGCCCGGCAGATAATACTCCACCTTCAGCATCAGATTGCTCTGCACGCCATCGACATCGGGATTTTCATCCACATTCGGGAAGACAGAGGTATCGAAGGTGAACTCGATCGGACGATCGTTGTGCGCCGTGCCATACCAGTTGGCCTCTTTGCCGGCAACCGTAACCTTCTTCGTCAGATCGTTCTTCGTGATCGTCGCATTGACGTTATTGGCGGGATCCAGCAGATCGACCTTCGCCACATTCTTGATGACCTCCGGCGGGATCAGCTCAAGACCCGCCTTCGCATCGGTCAGCGCTTTGGTCGCCGCATCGACAACCGACTGACGGGCAAACGGATCCGTCACAGCCTTCGCCGCATCGAGAGCCGCAATGTAGGTCGCGACCGTCTCTTCCGTATATTTGGAGAGATCGGTAACCTCGTCGGCAATCGCCGCATCCAGCGCCGTCCGGTCACTCTTCTTGAAGACCTCAACGCACTTGATGACCCGGCCATTGGCGTTCAGGCGGAACGAACCGGCCGCATGCTGACCATTGGCAAACGCCGCATCCGTCATTTCAAAGGTCACGACCTCTGCCGCCGGCTGATTCAGCGTCTTATAATTCTTGTTCGAAGCATCCGGATCAGAGGTCTGATACTCCAGCGCGATCGAACCGGAGAAATCTTCTTCCGCGGACTTCGCCAGATGGACATTGACGCGGATGTCACCGACACCCAACATGCTGTCGCTCACCTTGAAGTACAGGAAATTTCTGCGACCGGCATCCAAGCCATTTTCGGTCAGAGCAGCCTTCTGCCAATCAGCAGCAGTCAAAGGCTGAACCGTATAGATCATACCCGACGTAGCGGACTCGGTGTACTCCGGATAGAAATCCGTCACAACCTGACGCTTCGTGAAATCAATATAATCGTAATCCGAGGCAACGCGATCCGTTACATCCTCGGTCTTCACGACCATAGCGCTTCTGATGAACCAGCCGTCCGCTTCCTGACCAGCGCCCCATTTAATGAAGTTCAGGTTACGCTTATCCGTAGAGAAATCCACATCAGGCTCCAGATTGATGACCGCGATATTCCAGGCATCCGCCGGAGCCGCCACCATCACACCGGACGGGGTGTGACGAAGCGTACTGGACTGCAACAGATTTGTCGGCTTATCCGCCACTACGTAATCGGCACCTTCACCCTTTCCATAGGGATACTGGGCAGCCCAGCGGGTATTATCCGTTGCAGCAACGATCGGTTTGCCCTTTCCATCGGGATCATTTTTGATCTCATCAGGGGTATCGTCGCCCACCAGCGTTTCCTTCGGCAGATAATACTCCACCAGAATGCTGAGAGCCTCGCCCTTTTCGAACAGACCCTCATTCAGTAGCATACCAAAGCCACGATTGTTCGACGGATACCAGCAGGCATACTCGCCATCCGGCATCTGTACCCAAAAACAACCCGAGGATTTGTCAGGTCTGGCAACCTCCGCGCCAGCATGATTAAATCTCTGCGTCGCATTGGTCGCAACCGGCTTGCCGGTCGAGAAATCAAGCTTCGCATAAGTCGGCGCTTCCCCGTCCTCAGCCAGGCTGAAGAACGCGAAGGTGCCGATGGATCCAACCAGCAGAGCCAGCGAGAGGATCCATGCCATGGACTTCTTCCACATGTTTTCCATTCCTTTCCTCATTCGGGCACCGGGGATCGGCCCCCCGAAAACCCGTTTTTTTGAGTGGTATGTCTCTCATACCTCTTCACCTATAAACTTAACACGAACATTGGGAAATGTCAATAGTTGTTTCCAAATTGCCATACAGCAAATTGGGCAGTATTGCATATTTTGGCAACTCGTCGTTTGAGTTCGGGGAAACCGCCAAAAAAAGCGACTGTCCTCTGTGATAAATCACAACGAACGGCCGCTTTTTTCATCAGAACAGGCTCATCTGGCTGGTCTGGGGCAGATTGTCGAGTGCGCCGAGCAGACGGAGCGATTCCACAACCGCTTTGGTGATGCCGCTGCGCGCCTGCAGGTCGTCCCAGGAGATGAACTCCCCGGCCTCGCGCGCCTGCATCAGCCCTTCGGCGGCCGCTCCGCCGAGTCCTTTGACCGAGCTGAACGGGAGGCGGATTTTGCCGTCCTCCATCAAAAATTTATAGGAATGGGAGCGATAGAGA
>USLV01000022.1 GCA_900555705.1 uncultured Oscillospiraceae bacterium
GTCGGCACCGGACGGAGCGATTTCCCGAACCAGATCAACAACGTGCTCGCCTTTCCCGGCATTTTCCGCGGCGCTCTCGATGTGCGGGCGCGCGACATCAACGACGAGATGAAAACCGCCGCAGCCTATGCGATCGCCGGTCTGATCGACGACGAGGCACTGACGGCGGAGAATATCCTGCCGAGCGCGCTGGATCCGGCGGTTGCGCCCGCCGTTGCCCGCGCCGTTGCGGAGGCCGCCCGCCGGTCGGGCGTTGCGCGGATATGACGGACGAATCCATCCGCCCTGGTCGGTATCGCCATTTCAAGGGCGGGGAATACCGCGTTCTCTGCGTCGCCCATCATTCGGAGACGCTGGAAGACATGGTCGTTTATCAGGCGCTCTACGGCGAAGGCGACATCTGGGTCCGCCCCGCCGCGATGTGGTGCGAAACGGTGGAACGGGACGGCGGCCTCGCGCCGCGTTTCGCCTATATCGGCGACTAATCAAAGAAAGGGGTGATGGCCATGCGCCAGAAGCTCTATGGCAATCATGTGCAGCCTGCATGTGAAATATGCGTCCACGGCCGACGCTCCTCCGACGGGCGGACGGTTCTCTGCCGCCGCAAAGGTGTGGTGCCACTCTATCACCATTGCCGTCGGTTTTGCTATGACCCGCTCAAGCGGGAGCCCCGGCGTGCACCAGCGCTCCGGGAGCACCAAGCAGATGAATTTTCGCTGGAATAAATGTACGACAGCACCGTCCATCTCTCTGATGGGCGGCGCTGTTTTTATTTCTTTCATTTTTGCCTCAACTTTCCAGCCTGCTATATACTCTTTGGATTATAGAAGCGTCGTCATCCGGCTGAAAGGATTGTCCACGTTATGAAAAAAGCACATGTCCAAAACTCCCGTCCTCTTCTGTTGATCGTCTGCATCAGCTTTGTCTGTATATGTGGACTGATTGCCGTCATGGCCATTCTCAACGGCCGCGCACTGGAGTCCAACAATCCCTCTCCGTCTCAGTCGCAGCAGGAGACGAACGGTACTGCTGCGACCACCGGCACGGATAAGCCCACCGACCCAACGACTCCAAATACCACCACGCCATCCGAAGCGCTCTCGGAAGTGACGCCCGATTATTTTGATGACGCACTCTTCATCGGCAATTCACGCACGGAAGGCCTGATGCTCTATAGCGATCTTGGGGATGCCACTTTTCTGGCGCATAAAGGGCTGATGGTCGACACCGCTTTTACCAAAAAGATTGTCAAATTCGGTTCCGACAGAATTACGGTGGTGGAGGCGTTGCAGCGGGGGCACTATGGCAAGGTGTACGTGATGCTCGGTATGAATGAGCTCGGCTGGGCCTATGACACAATTTTCATACAGAAATACGGCGAGCTGGTGGATGCGATCCGTGCCGCACAACCCGACGCCGAGATCTGCCTGCAATCCATTCTGCCGGTGACGGCGGCCAAATCCGACAGTGATCCCATTTACAACAATCCCAAAATCGAGAGCTATAACCGCCTGATCCGACAGCTCGCGATGGAAAAAGGGGTTCGCTATCTGAATGTGGCCGAGGCAGTCGGAGCGAATGGCGTGCTACCGGAAGAAGGCTCGACCGACGGCGTCCATTTGAAGCCGGCCTACTGCGAAAAATGGGCATCCTATCTCAAAAGCCATCCGATTTCATAAATTTCAGGAGGGGTTTATTTCATGAAACGCATCGGTTCCGTTTTCTGCTTCTTTCTTCTCTTTCTATCGCTCACAGGCTGCGGACAGTCCGCCGTCTCACTCAACGTATCCGGCTGTGCCGACGCGCTGCTGCGGGAGCTGTCCTGGCGGGACACCATCACCCGGGTCGAGGATCGCATCTGGCAGGCGCTCTACGGCATCGCGCCGGAGGATGTCCGGCAGGCGGATGTGCGCATGGGTACCGCCGCAACTGCGGAGGAAATCGCGGTATTGGAAGCGGCGGACGCAGCGGCTGCCAACCGCATTCGCACGGCGCTTGAGCAGCGTATTGCGGATCAGATCGAGGCCTTCACAGACTACCATCCTGAGGAGCTGACAAAACTCGCCTCTCCGCTGCTCGATGTACGCGGACAGTATGTTGTCTTCTGTCTGAACGATGACCGTGCGGCGGCTGAAGCTGTCATGGAGCAGCAGTACAAATCGGCCTCCTGAGGGCAGAGAGGAACGGAACCGTGGCAAATACGCAGGACTTGACAGAGGCGCTGGTCGCCTATATTGAGGAGAATCAGGCACGCTTTTATCGCTGGGCCTATCGCTATGTCCACAACGAGACAGCCGCGCTTGACGTTGTCCACGACAGCATTGTGGAGGCTTTGACCCATATTCGAGAGCTGCGGCATCCCGACAGTATGCGCAGCTGGTTTTACCATATCCTGATCCATGAGAGCCTGCGGGCGGTTCGGCACAGGCAGCGGCTTTTACCGCTGGAGACGCTGCCGGAGAAAGCGAGTCGGGAACAGCCGGACGCCGGACGTGCGGTCGATGTTTTGCGGGCAGTCGACAACTTGCCGCCCAGGCTCCGGGTAGTCGTCATGCTTCGTTTTTATGAGGACATGACACTGGAGGAGATCGCCGTCGCGACAGATGCCAATCTCAGCACCATCAAATCAAGACTTTACAAAGCCATGGGGCTGCTTCGCGCGGCTCTCAGGGACTATGCAGAGGAGGAACTCACACATGAAACAGTTGAATGATGCCCGCGAGGTATTCGAACAGACACCCATTCCGGATTCTCTCGGCGAGACGGTCACAGCCGCCATTCGCACGGGACGGCAGACAGCCCGGCGGCAGCGCCGCTCTTACGGCTGGTATATTGCAGCCTGTGCCTGTCTGGCTTTTATCGTCACGCTCAACACGGTTCCGGTTTTCGCCCTCAGCATACAGGAAATTCCTGTTCTCGGCAATATCGCCCGGGTTTTCACCTTCCGTCAGTACAGCGAGTCGAAGGAAAATATCCTGATCAACGTTAATATTCCGGCGCTGGAAAACACCGGTAATACCGAGCTCGAGCGCCGTATCAACTATGAGATTTTGACACGCATGAATGAGGAGATTGAGGAGGCGCGGCAGCGCGCCGCCGAATATCGCCAGGCCATTCTCGACACCGGCGGCACCGAGGAGGATTTCTGGCCGATCGACATCAATCTTGACTATGAGATCCACTGCTCCAACGAGAAGATTGTCTCGTTTGTTATCACCAAAAGCGAGGCGGCGGCTAACTATAATGTCGAACAGTTTTTCTATAATATTGATTTACAGACCGGTCAGGAGCTGGATCTTCGGCATGTGCTCGGAGACGATTTCGCCGCTGTCATCAGCAAACAGGTATGGGATACCATTGCAGACGAACTGGCGACAGATGAAAAGGTCTCTTATTTTGAGGAGGCAGGCGCGGTGATCGACCACGTCCCTGCCAATCACAACTTCTACATCGATGCGGACGGGCATGTAGTCGTCGTATTCGACAAATATGAAATTGCCCCCGGGTATATGGGAATCCGGGAGTTCACCATTGTCCCCGCCGTGACAGGAGAGTAATACCCGATGGTTTTCAGCAGCCTGTCCTTTCTTCTCTGGTTCCTGCCCGCTGCGCTGGCGGCGTATTATCTCCTGCCGCGTCGGTTCCGCAATATCGTTCTGCTGCTCTTCAGCCTGTTCTTCTACGCCTGGGGCGAGCCGGTTTATGTGCTGCTGATGCTCGGCTATATCGCGATGGACTATGGCTTCGGTCGTTGGATCGCGGCCGGGCTGACAGCCGGCAACAGGAGACGCTCCCGCCATATCCTGATCCTGGCGGTCATTCTGAACATCGGTCTGCTCGGCTTCTTTAAATACACCGATTTTCTGCTCTCCTCGCTGAACAGTCTCTTTTCACTCTCCCTGCCGATGCTCGAGCTGCCTCTGCCGATCGGCATCTCCTTCTATACGTTTCAGGCGCTTTCCTATCTCATCGATCTCTATCGCGGTGAGGTGGAACTCCTGCGAAACCCGCTCGACTTCGGCATGTATGTGACCCTGTTTCCTCAGCTGATCGCCGGTCCGATCGTCCGTTTGAAAACGATCGCCGGAGAGCTGCGGGATCGCCGGGAGACGGCTGCCCTTTTCGCCTCCGGGGTACGGCGGTTTACAGTCGGCCTCGGGAAAAAGGTTCTGCTGGCCAATACGGCGGGAGCGCTCTGGGAGGAGATTGGCGCAGCCGACCCGACCGGACTGCCCGCGCTGACTGCCTGGATCGGTCTTGCGGCTTTTACCTTCCAGATCTACTTCGACTTTTCCGGCTATTCGGATATGGCGGTCGGCCTCGGCCGGATGTTCGGCTTCCGTTTTCCCGAAAATTTCGACCACCCCTATCTCTCCCGCAGCATCACGGAGTTCTGGCGTCGCTGGCATATCTCACTCGGCACCTGGTTTCGGGAATACGTCTACATCCCGCTCGGCGGCAATCGTCGCGGACGCGGACGGCAGGTGCTGAACCTGCTGATTGTCTGGGGGCTGACCGGTATCTGGCACGGTGCAAGCTGGAATTTCGTTGTCTGGGGATTATTCTTCGGCATCCTGCTGATACTGGAGAAGCGGTTTCTCCTGCGCACGCTGGAGCGGTTGCCGCGCCTGCTCTCCTGGTGTTATGCGATGCTGCTGGTCATGCTCGGCTGGGTGCTGTTCGCGCACGCCTCTCTGCCGGAGGGCATACGCTATCTGGCCGCCCTTTTCGGCAGCGGCGCACCGGCTTCTCCGCTTTCTCTGTATTACCTGTCTACCAATTGGTTGCCCTTCCTCCTCATGGCGCTGTTCAGCACCGATCTGCCGCGCCGTCTCTGCCACCGAGCCTCCGCACAGGTGGGAGAAAACACGCTGGCCCTTGCGGAGCCGTTGGTGCTGTCGGCGCTGCTTCTGCTGTGCGTGGCATGTCTGGTGGACGCAACCTATAATCCGTTTCTCTATTTTCGTTTCTGATCCATTCGACCAAAGGGAGGCGCTCTGATGAAACGGGAAAAAACCGTCCCGCTCATGTTTATTCTGTTGCTTTCGACCGGATTGGTCGCGCATCTCCTGTGGCCGGATCGTGCCTTTTCCGAGAGCGAAAACCGCTCCCTCCAGCAATGGCCCGCTTTCAGCAGGACTTCGCTGTTCTCCGGCGACTATACGTCGGCGCTGGCTCAATACGTCGGTGATCAGTTCCCGGCGCGTGATTTTTGGATTGGCCTCAAAACCGGTTGGGAGCTCGCGCTGCGAAAGCGGGACAACGGCCGTGTCCTGTTCGGAAAAGACGGCCAGTTGTTCGAATATTTGCCGCCGTCCAGTCTGTCGGCAGAACGGATTGAGGAGAACATCGGCGCAGTTTCGGATTTTCTGTCGCTGACCCGAGAACGGTATCCCGCTGTCCAGACCAGTGTTCTGCTTGCTCCAACAGCCGACGCCGTGTTGACCGACCGCCTCCCGGCAAACGCCCCGGTTCCGGATCAGGCCGGGATTGCGCGACGGCTGCGGGAGGCGCTGTCGGTTTCTGTCCCCTTCTGCGATCCCACTGCCGCCCTGACAGCGCATGCAGAGGAATCCATCTATTTCCGCACGGATCACCACTGGACAGCGGACGGCGCTTACTACGCCTATGCCGCCTGGGCGGAAACGATCGGGCTGACGCCGCTCACAGCGGATCAGTTTTCCCGGGAAATCGTCTCCGGGCAATTCCGCGGCACTCTCTATTCCAAGGCCAACTGGCCGCAGCTCCAGCCCGATACGCTCATCGCCTGGCGACACCCCGGAGATACCGCCTGCCGTCGCACCTCGGACGGCGGCCACACGGTGATTTCCTCGCTTTATGCCGAAGAAGCGCTCGCGACCAAGGATCAGTACGCCTATTTTCTCGGCGGGACCCAACCGCTGACCGAAATCTCGACCGGTGTGCAGAACGGCCGGACGCTGCTGATCCTCAAGGACTCCTACGCGCATGCCATGGCGCCGTTTCTCGCCTGCCATTATGAGACAATCCTCGCTGTAGATCTGCGGTACTATCGCGAAAATCTGTTTTCCCTGATCGAGAGCCGCGATGTCACGGATCTGATGGTACTCTACAACGCCGTTACCTTCGCACAGGACGCCAGTGTCGCCCCCCTCCTCTCCCTTTACTAATGTTTCCTATCACCTCCGGTTCGGTTTTGCCGTGCCGGGGGCTTTTTGTCACCCTGGAATCCACGCAGCAGCAGCCAACCGGACAGCAGCGCAAACACATAGGGCACCGCCGTCAGGAAAACTGCCTTTTCCAAGAGCGCTGCCAGAGCACAGAGCAGCACCAGCAGCAGTCCCGCGCCGCCCGCCACTGTCGACAGGCGGTTTCTCTCATCGTTCCATGCACACAGCAGCGCGATGACCAGTAACGCAGCGCAGAGTCCTGCAAACGGCGCACAAGTGGCTGTCCAGCTACTTATTATCGAAGCCGCTGCCGGCGTAAGCCAAACACAGCCATACCACCCCGCCCGATCGGTGAACCAGTTGCCAAAAAGCAGCAGAAGCAACATCCCCGCTACCAGAAAACCGCTACACTGTTTTCGAGATATCTGCCAATCGTCCATATCGTCTGCCTCCCGTCTGTTCCCAAAAGCAGACTTTTGGGAACAGACATGCTAGAATGGAAACAGCCGCCGATGTTGTCGAAAACAGGCGAAATTCGACGGGAGGATATGGGGAAACTCATCCGCTATGTATGTTCCCAAAATTCTACCTTTTTCTGCCGGGTTCTTCCCGTCCCTTGACATTCCGGAGAAAGGTCTGGTAGGAGATGCCAAGCCGCCTCCCCGCCTCGCGGGAGGAAATCTCTCCCTGCTCCCACTGCTGTTTCAGTTCCTCAAAACCGGGCGGCATCGCCAGCCTCTCCCGGCCAAAACGGACGCCGCGCGCCTTGGCCGCCCGAATACCTTCCGCCTGCCGCTGCCGGATGTTGGCGCGTTCGGTCTCGGCGACATAGCTCAAAAGCTGTAATACGATATCGGCGATCAGCGTGCCGGTCAGGTCGCGTCCCTGCCGTGTGTCAAGCAGCGGCATATCCAGCACTACAATATCCACTCCCATATGCCGGACCAGCAGTCGCCACTGGTCGAGAATCTCCTCATAGTTGCGTCCCAGCCGGTCGATGCTCTTGACCGCGAGCAGATCGCCCGGTCGCAGTCGCTTCAGCAGCCGTCGATAGGCCGGACGGTTAAAATCCTTGCCGCTCTGCTTATCCAGAAAGAGGAGAGCGTCCGAAACCCCGTATTCCCGCAGCGCATGCACCTGCCGCTCCTCGTTCTGTTCCCGCGTGGACACGCGGATATAGCCGTAAAGCTGTCCCAAAACAAAAACTCCCTTCCGCCGGATTGTGTAGCGTATCCGTCAACAGATAGTCTACACAACCGGCAGAAGGGAATCCGCCAAAAGCTCTGAACAGTTTGTGAACTTCCGGCCGGGCTAACCGGCGGAATAGTGATGGGCATTTTCCAGCATCATGTCCTTCACCTTCATGAGCCGTGTCCGGCTGGAACGGTCGTTTTCCTCGAGCTTCATCGTGATATAGCGAATGGTCTCCTGTAGCCGGGGGATCATCACATGTTCGAGCGCGTTAACCCGCCGCCTGGTCTTTTCAATCTCCGCCGCCATCAGCCGGGCGGCCTTTTCCTTCTCCGCCAGCCGCAGCATATCCGGCAGCACCGCCGCCAACCGCGCCACCGCGTCATCCAGCTCAAAGGATGTGAAGGCGAAGCCATAGGAATAGATATCCCCTGCCTGCTCTGTTCGGGTTTTCGCCTCAAAAACCGGGATGTCCACACTCATGACGTTGCGGGCGGAGACCTCGAGCGAGACTGCCTGCTTCGGCATCAGCAGCGCCGCCTCCATCGCCTCCCGCTGCATCGCCGCGCCGGCCTCCACAAAATGGCGATCCGCCTCGCCGATCGCGGCCTCCACCTGCTCGCGAAGCGAACGGGTCTCCCGGACGAGCTCGAGAAACTGCCGCATCAGCTCATCCCGCTTGTCCTTGAGCAGCTTGTGCCCGCGGGTAGCGGTGGAGAGCTGCTTTTTCAGACGGGTGAGCTCCATACGGGTCGGGTTGACATTCATCACAGCCATACCGGCACGCTCCTTGCTTTCCAGTTATCAGCCGGGGTAATACCGGTCGAGCATTTCGTCGCTGATACGCTTGAGCTCGCTGCGCGGCAGAATCGCGAGCAGCTTCCAGCCGAGCTCCAGTGTCTCCTCGATTGGGCGGTTGGAATCAAAGCCCTGCGAGACATATTCCTGCTCAAAGCGATCCGCAAATTCCGCATAGCGTTTGTCCATATCGGTCAGCGCCGCCTCACCGAGAATCACCATCAGCTCCTTCGCATCCTTGCCGCGGGCATAGGCCGCGAAGAGCTGATTCATCGTGCTCGCATGATCCTCCCGCGTGCGGCCCTTGCCGATGCCCTTGTCCTTCAGGCGCGACAGCGACGGCAACACGTCGATCGGCGGAATCACATTCTTGCGGTAGAGCTCGCGGCTGAGGATGATCTGTCCCTCGGTGATATAGCCGGTCAGATCAGGGATCGGATGGGTTTTGTCGTCCTCCGGCATCGACAGGATTGGAATCAGCGTGATCGAGCCGTCCCGCCCCTTCTGGCGTCCGGCGCGCTCATAGAGTGACGCGAGGTCGGTGTACATGTAGCCGGGATAGCCGCGGCGGCCCGGTACCTCCTTGCGCGCGGCGGAGACCTCCCGCAGCGCGTCGGCATAGTTGGTGATATCGGTCATGATGACCAGCACATGCATGCCCTGATCGAAGGCGAGATATTCGGCGGCGGTCAGCGCCATGCGCGGCGTCGCGATTCGTTCGATGGCGGGATCGTTCGCGAGGTTGACGAACATGACCGTGCGATCGAGTGCGCCGGTCTCACGGAAGGATTCGACAAAATAATTGGACTCCTCAAAGGTGATGCCCATCGCAGCGAAAACGACGGCAAAGGGCGTGTTGTCCCCCCGCACAGTCGCCTGACGGGCGATCTGCGCGGCGAGCTGGGCGTGCGGCAGGCCGGAGGCCGAGAAAATTGGCAGCTTCTGGCCGCGAACCAGTGTGTTCAGTCCGTCGATGGCTGAGACGCCGGTCTGGATGAATTCCTGCGGATAGTTGCGGGCCGCCGGGTTCATCGGCGTGCCGTTGACATCGAGCCGCTTTTCCGGAATCAGCGCCGGGCCGCCGTCCGGCGGACGGCCAAGCCCGTCGAACACGCGGGAAAGCATATCCGGCGAAACCGGCAGCTCCATCGAACGACCGAGAAACCGCACCTTCGAACCGGCCAGATTGATCCCGGCCGCGCTCTCAAAGAGCTGCACCAGTGCGTTGGTACCGTTGACCTCCAGCACCTTGCAGCGGCGCTTCTCGCCGCTCGGCAGCTCGATTTCCCCGAGCTCGTCATAGGTCACCTCTTCGACATCGCTGACCATCATCAGCGGGCCCGCGACCTCGCGTATGGTACGATATTCCTTCGGCATCAGTCTTCCTCCCTGCTCAGCGCGTCGCGGATCTCCTGATCCAGCTGCGCCATCGTCTGGGTATACTCCGCATCCGCCTGCTCCTCGGCGGCATATTTCAGACGGCCGATCCGCTCACGCGCGGGAAGCGCGACCAGTGCCCCGATCTCCGCTCCCTGCGAAAGCGCGTCCGCCGCCCGGTCATAATAACCGAGAATGGCGTTCATCATCAAACACTGCTTATGCAGCGAGGTATAGGTATCGGTCTCGTGGAATGCATTCTGGTGCAGATAGTCCTCGCGGATCGAGCGGGCCGCCTCCAGCTTGAGGCGATCGGACGCGGACAACGCGTCCATACCGACCAGCTTGACGATCTCCTCGAGCTCCGCCTCCTCCTGCAAAAGCGCCATCAGGCGGCCGCGCAGGTGATTCCAGTCGGCGTCCACATACTCCGCAAACCAGCCCGCGAGCTGGTCGGTATAGAGTGAATAGCTGGTCAGCCAGTTGATAGCCGGAAAATGCCGTTTATAGGCAAGCGAGGCGTCGAGGCCCCAGAAAACCTTGACAATCCGCAGCGTTGCCTGCGAAACCGGCTCCGAGATGTCGCCGCCGGGCGGCGACACGGCGCCGATTACCGACAGCGCGCCCTCCCGTTCCTCCGAGCCGTTGACGATTACGCGGCCCGCCCGCTCATAGAACTGCGCAAGACGGCTGCCGAGATAGGCCGGATAGCCCTCCTCGCCCGGCATTTCTTCCAGACGGCCGGACATCTCGCGCAGCGCCTCCGCCCAGCGGGAGGTCGAATCCGCCATCAGAGCCACCGTATATCCCATGTCGCGGAAATACTCCGCGATGGTGATGCCCTGTCTCTTATACACATCTGACGCTGCCGACGAAGCTAGAAGTGTA
>USLV01000023.1 GCA_900555705.1 uncultured Oscillospiraceae bacterium
TCTACACTTCTAGCTTCGTCGGCAGCGTCAGATGTGTATAAGAGACAGATGCTATACTGTGGCATTTTAGCGGCATACTAATACCGGGCGCGGCAGTTTCCGGGGCCGCAGGGAGGATAACCGATATGCGTCTGCTTGTGATCGACGGAAACAGTATTATGAATCGGGCCTATTACGGCATCAAACTGCTGTCCACCAGAGACGGCCGGTTTACCAACGCTATTGTAGGTTTTTTGAATATTCTCGGCCGGCTGCGGGAGACGGTACAGCCGGAGGGGATTGCGGTTGCGTTTGACGTGCATGCCCCGACGTTCCGCCATCTGCAATATGCCGATTACAAGGCGGGGCGAAAAAAAACACCGGATGAATTGTTGCAGCAGATGCCGGTGATGAAGGAACTGCTTGAGCTGATGGGAATCACCGTTGTAGAGCAGGCCGGCTATGAGGCGGACGATATTCTCGGAACCCTTGCTCGTGCCGCTGTCCGGCAGAAAAGCGACTGCTTTCTCGCCACCGGTGACCGCGATGCGCTGCAACTGGTGGATGAGCAGGTTTCCGTGCTGCTCGCGGCCACCAAAATGGGGCGGCCGGAGACGACGCTTTATGATCCCGCGGCGATTCGCGAAAAATACGGCCTGGCCCCGGAACGGCTGATTGATCTCAAAGCGCTGATGGGCGACGCGAGCGACAATATCCCGGGTGTACCCGGCATCGGTGAAAAGACCGCCCTCGAGCTGCTGCACGGGTTCGGCAGTCTGGATGCGCTGTATGCGGCGCTGGATGACGGGACGGCAGAACTCCGCCCGGCGGTCCGGCAGAAGCTGTTGGATGGGCGCGACAGCGCTGAATTGAGCCGCTCGCTCGGCACCATCTGCTGCGAGGCACCGGTCGAAACCGATCTCGCAGCCTATCGTCTGCGGGAGCCCAACCGGGAGCTGCTGGCACAGCGGATGGCTGGACTGGAGCTGTTCCGTCTGATGGAGAAATGGGGGCTGGACGACGTGCCGACAGCGTCACCGGAGGCTGCCGCTGCTCCTGTTGTTTTGCTGGAAAATACAGAGGCTGCGGAGACGGTTGTCGCGGCCGGGCGGCAAGGCGTTCTGGATGTGCTGCTCCGGACGGCGGACGGCACGGCGGAGCTGCTGCTTGCGGCGGGCGGAAGAGCCTGTCGTGTTCCGGAGGGGCATCCCGCCTTTTCGCAGGCACTGGAGGCGCTCTGTGACAGCGGCGTTCGCAAACGGACGCATGGCTTCAAAGAGCTGTGCGCCTGGCTGCTCGGGCAGGCGCATCGGCCGGCCGGTTTTGAAATGGACACGCTGCTGGCCGCTTACCTGCTCAACCCGCTTGCCAGTGAGTATACGCTCTCCCGGCTTGCACAGGAATATGGTTTGCCCCGTCCGGATATGGCGGACGAGGGCGTGGCGGAGGCGGCCCTGTTGTCCCCACTCGCCGACCGGCTGTCCGCTGAACTCGGCGAACGGGGGATGAATACGCTGCTGACCAGTATGGAACTGCCGCTCGCGCTTGTACTGGCGGATATGGAGCGATTGGGCTTTGCGGTCGACCGCGAGGGAATCTCCGCCTTCGGCGAATCGCTGCAAACGGATATCGATCGGCTGCAACAGGCGATCTGGAAGGCGGTCGGCTATGAATTCAACCTCAACTCCCCGAAGCAGCTGGCCCGGGCGCTGTTTGAGGATCTCGGGCTGCCGACCGGGAAAAAGACGAAGTCCGGCTATTCCACCAGCGCCGACGTGCTCGAACGGCTGAAAAGCGTCCATCCGGCGGTGGCCATGCTGCTCGAATACCGGACACTGGCCAAGCTGAAATCCACTTATTGCGACGGGCTTTTGAAGGTGATCGGCACGGATGGCCGTATTCATTCCTCTTTTAATCAGACTGAAACCCGAACAGGCCGCATCTCCTCCACCGAACCGAACCTGCAGAACATCCCGGTGCGGCAGCCGCTCGGCAGGGAGCTCCGCCGGTTTTTCCGGGCGGCAGACGACTGGGTGCTGATCGATGCCGACTATTCCCAGATTGAGCTGCGGGTGCTGGCGCATATGGCCGATGAGGCGACTATGAAGGACGCCTTCAACACGGGAGACGATATCCACCGCATTACCGCTTCGCAGGTATTTGGTGTGCCGGAGGAGCTGGTGACGCCGCTGATGCGTTCCCAGGCCAAGGCGGTCAACTTCGGGATTATCTACGGTATCGGCCCCCATTCGCTTTCGGAGGATATCGGTGTGAGCTATGCCGATGCCAAAGCCTATATCGACGGCTATCTCGCGCATTACAGTGCGGTTGCAGGCTTTATGCAGCGGATGGTTGAGGATGCGAAGCGTACCGGCTATGCCGAGACGCTTTTTGGAAGACGGCGCCCGCTGCCGGAGCTGCGCGCTTCGAACGCTGTTACCCGCTCATTTGGCGAACGGGTGGCACGCAATGCACCGATCCAGGGGACAGCCGCCGATATTATCAAGCGCGCCATGATCCAGGTGCACGAGCGGCTGCGGGCAGAGGGTCTGCGCGCCCGCCTGATTTTGCAGGTGCATGACGAGCTGATTGTCGAGGCGCCCCGGGAGGAAGTGGAGCGAGCTGCCGCCATTCTGCAGGAAGAAATGGAGCGCGCGGCCTCTCTCAGCGTGCGGCTGGCTGTGGATGTCCACAGCGGCGAGAGCTGGTATGATGCCAAGGGATAGGCTTATATGCACGGGATTCGGTGTTTCTATACATTCCCGCGGGAAATAATCTGTGTATATTGTCGAATTGCCTTGTTGACAAACGATAATATACCGGATTATAATAGCTCTAAGTGTATATCTAATAAATATTTGCTCGGATCATTCAAAAAAGGGATTTCCAAAACAGGAGGATATCCGGCTGAACAGACAGTTTCAGCCCCGGGTTTTGTGCCTTGGCGCCGGAAAAGCCGAAAACGGCACAGTGTCCCGGTCTCCGTGAGAAAGGAATGGTTATAGCCATGAAACTGCAATTGGACGAGGCTGTCAGAAAAGCCGCTGAAGCGCCCTATGATTACGTGATTGCGGGAAGCGGCCTTTTCGGTTCGGTTTTTGCACATGAGGCGACCCGCCGCGGCAGGCGCTGCCTGGTCGTGGAGAAGCGTGCGCACACAGGCGGCAATATTCACTGCGAGCGGGTGGAGGATATCATTGTGCACGCCTACGGTGCACACATCTTCCACACTAAGAATAAGGCCGTCTGGGAATATGTGAACGCGCTGGTGGAGTTCAACCGGTTTACCAACTCGCCTGTCGCGAATTTCCATGGGGAAATCTATAACATGCCCTTTAATATGAATACTTTTAATAAGATGTGGGGTGTCGCGACGCCTGCTGAGGCGGAGGCGATCATCGAGCAGCAGCGCGCCGAGGTGACGGATACGCCCCGCAATCTGGAGGAACAGGCGATTCGGCTGGTCGGCCGGGATATCTATGAAAAGCTGATCAAGGGCTATACCGAAAAGCAGTGGGGGCGCGACTGCACCGAGCTGCCGGCCTTCATCATTCGCCGCCTGCCGGTCCGCTACACCTATGACAACAACTATTTTAACGATCCCTATCAGGGGATTCCGGTCGACGGCTATGATGCGATCATTGACCGGCTGCTGGAGGGCAGCGACGTGGTGCTCGGCGTGGATTACAACGAGCATCGGGACGAGCTCTCCGGCTGTGCCGGCCGCGTGGTCTATACCGGCACCATCGACTCCTACTTTGGCTATCGCTTCGGCAAGCTCGAATACCGCAGCCTGCGGTTTGAAAACGAGCTGCTCGACGAGCCGAACTATCAGGGCGTTGCGGTTGTGAATTACACCGATCGCGAGACGCCCTATACCCGCGTCATCGAGCACAAGCATTTCGCCTTCGGCACCCAGCCCAAGACGGTCGTCACGCGGGAATATCCCGTGACATTCGTCGAAGGAATGGAGCCTTATTATCCGGTCAACGACGACAAAAACGGCGCGCTCTACCAGCAGTACAGTGCGCTCGCTGCCGCCGAGCCGCAGGTGATTTTCGGCGGGCGGCTGGCCGAGTACAAATATTACGACATGGATATGGTGATTGCCTCTGCCCTGCAGGCGGTCGAACGCGAGTTTGGAGACGGTGAATAACCCCGGAGGAGATAGACGATGAACGACATCAAAATCAGCGTGATTATGCCGGTCTACAATGTGGAGAACTATGTCGGCCGTGCCATTGAGAGCATTCAGAAGCAGACGCTTACTGATTGGGAATTTTGGATTGTGGACGACGGCACGCCGGACAACAGCGGGAAAATTTGCGATGAATACGCTGCTGCGGACAGCCGTCTGCATGTGATCCACAAGGAAAACGGCGGTGCGCCGAGCGCCCGCAACATCGCGATCGACAAGGCCATGGGCAAATATCTTTATTTTATGGATTCCGACGACTGGGCGGAACCCACTATGCTCGAGGATATGTATACCCTCGCGGAGCGTCACGATGCGCAGCTGGTGGTGACCGGCTTTTATACGGATACATACTACAGCGATACCGAGTATGTTACGACGGTGCAGTCCCAGCCGGATCAGGTTTTTGCGAGCCAGCGCGAGTTTCGTGAGCAGGCTTACCGCCTGTTCGACAGCAACCTGCTGTACACGCCGTGGAACAAGCTGTATCTCGCGGACTATCTGCGGGAGAAGAATCTGAAGTTTCCGCAGACCTTCTGGGACGATTTCCCCTTCAACCTCAGCGTTCTGCGCGATGTCGGGCGGGTGGTGGTCTCTTCTGAGAAATACTATCATTTCATTCGCGCGCGTGCCGAGTCGGAGACGGCCAAATACCGTGCCAACATGTATGAGAAGCGGGAGGAGGAGCACGGCTGGATGCTCGATCTCTACGCGCATTGGGGCGTTTCAGACGAGAACAGCCGCGAGATGCTGCAACGCCGCTATATCGAGCGGATCATCGGCTGCATCGAAAATCTTACCAATCCGAACTGCACGCTGTCCCCGGCGGAGAAGAAGGCCGAGATTCGGCAGATGATCTCCACCGACCGCGCGCGGGAGGCGGTTCGCATTGCCCGGCCGAAATCGGCCATGATGCGGTTGCTGCTCATCCCGGTGAAGCATCGCTGGGCGTCGCTTGCCTATCTGGAGGGGCGGTATATTTCCCGCGTCAAGTCCTCGAATACCAAACGCTTTGCCACGCTGAAAGCGCGCCGGTAAGGCAGGCTTTCCGGAAAGAAGGAAAAAACCGATAGGAATGGACATATCTATGAAACCGTTCATCAGTGTTGTCATGCCGGTATACAATGTGGAGAAGCATCTTGAGAAGGCGGCCGGCAGCTTTCTCTCACAGACATTTGCGGATTTCGAGCTGATTCTCGTCGACGACTGCTCCCCGGACGGCAGCGGCGCGATCTGCGACCGGCTGGCGGAATCGGATCCGCGGGTACGGGTGCTGCATCTGCCGCAGAACGGCGGTCTGAGCAACGCGCGCAACAGCGGGATGGACATCGCCGAGGGGCGCTATCTCTGCTTTGCCGACTCCGACGACTATGTCGAGCCGGATCTGCTGGAAACGCTGCGCCGTGCGCTGGAGCGGCATCCGGTGCAGCTGATCGTTTTCGGCATCCAGGAGGATTACTACAACGATCAGGATCAGCTATCCTCGACGGAGGTTGTGCGCTATCCCGAGACGCTCTGCCGGACGGCGGAGGAGGTGCACGCCCATATTGTGCATCTCGAGGAGCACACGCTTTATGGCTATGCTTATAACAAGCTTTACGATCTCGAACAGCTTCGCGCCTCCGGCGTCCGGTTCCAAACCATCACGCTGATCGAGGATATCCTGTTCAACGTGGCCTATTGCCAGCAGATTTCCTCCATGATGGTGTTGGATTTCACGCCGTATCACTACGGCAAGCGGCTGGATAACAGCCTTACCTCCAAATTCCTGCCGGACTATTTTACACTTGTTTCCCAGCGGGTACAGGCGGTATTTGACCAGTACAGCAGCTGGAATGCCTGTGATGATGAAGTTCGACGGATTCTTGGAAACATCTATGTACGCTATATTTTTTCTGCGTTGCAGCGAAACTGCGATCCGCGCGCGAATATGACCCATGTGGATCGGAAGCAATGGCTGCGCGCGCTGTATGAGCAGCCGCTTTATCGTGAGCTGCTGCCGCATGCCGCACCGGACAGTCGGCTGGTGCGGACGATGAGCGGCCTTTTGCGTTCCCGGCGGACCGGGCTCTGTCTCGCGGCGGGACGCGTGATTTATCTGGTCAAAACCCGGCTGCCCATGCTGTTCGCACGGGTCAAGCACAACCGGTAAGCCCCCTGGCTGGAGGAGGAAACGGGATGAAAATTTTATCGGTCGCGATCGCGGCCTACAATGTGGAGAAATATCTGGACAAATGCCTCACGTCGTTTGCCGATGAACGGCTTTGCGACGGGCTGGAGGTGCTGGTTGTCAACGACGGCTCCAGGGATCGCACCCCCGAGATCGCGGAAGACTATGTCCGGCGCTATCCGGCGATTTTCCGCCTGATCAACAAGGAAAACGGCGGCCATGGCTCCGCCGTCAACGCCGGTATCGAACAGGCAACCGGCAAGTATTTCCGTGTGGTCGACGGCGACGACTGGGTCAATACCGATGACCTCGTCCGGTTGATCGACCGTATGCGGGAGCTCGACACGGATCTCGTGGTCGACCAGCGGACCACCGTGCATATGGTGACCGGCGAGGAGGTATTCCTGCCGCTGCCGAAGGGGACGCCGTTTGAACAGACGGTGGAATTCCTCGATCACAACGGTCCGGATATCTGCGATTTTTATCATATGCACACCGTTTCCGCCAAACTGTCGTTGCTGCATGAGCAAGGCATCCGGCTGCGGGAGCATATCTTCTATGTGGATTACGAATATGTGCTTAAGACGACGGCGAGCAGCCGCACGGTGACCTTTCTCGATCTCGACGTCTATCGTTATCTCATCGGCAACAGCGCACAGAGCGTTGACAGCCAGAATTATGTGCGCCGGATCAGCCATCACGAGCAGGTAGTACGTGAGCTGCTCCGCTATGCGACGGAGAGCGGTTTTGAGGGTCGGATGAAGGCCTATGTCGACCATCGGGTCGCGCTGATTCTCAACACGCATTTTACCATTGCGCTGATCTATAACAAAGACCGGAAGCAGGGTGCCGCACAGGCAAAAGCGTTCCGCGCTTTCCTGCAAAAGGAGTATCCAGCCTTCTATCGGCTGTCCGCCCGCCGCTATCGTCAGGCGCGGATTCTGCATGCGCTTGGAGTGGATTATGACCGGTTGCAGATGCTGATGGGCCGCGGCGGCCGGAAGGCCGGTTGAGCCTGCGCGTCAACAGAAGAAAGGGCGGATTGTTCGCAATGCCACAGGTTTCCATCGTAGTTCCGGTCTATAACTGCGAAAGCTATATGGAGCGGAGCCTCGATTCGATTCTGTCACAGAGTTATTCGGATTTTGAGTTGATTCTCGTCAATGACGGTTCCACAGACGGCAGTGGTGCGATCTGCGACCGGGTGGCGGAGCGGGACAGCCGTGTGCGCGTGATCCATAAAGAAAACGGTGGAGCGGGCAGCGCGCGTAATGCCGGTATCGAAGCTGCCGAAGGGCTGTATATTCTGTTCCCCGACGCGGATGACTACTACGAGCCGGATATGCTCCGTACCATGCTTGAGGCCGAGGAGAAAACAGAAGCCGACCTCGTGATCTGCGGCTATCACTGCTTTGATGAAAAGGGTCCCTGCGAGGATGTTGTGCCGGAGGCCCGGCTGCTTGAGACTGCGGCGGATGTCCGTCAGTTTTTTACCGGCCTTTTTCCGCACGGCCTGGTCGGTTATCCCTGGAACAAGCTCTATAAAAAAGAGATGATTGACCGGTTTGGACTGCGGTTTACGGATATGCGCCGTTTTCAGGACGGTGTTTTCAATCTGGCCTATTTCGAGCATGTCGAAACCTGCTGTGTACTGGATCAGGCGCTCTATCACTATCGGGTTAACAATATCGCAGGTATTTTCCGCAAATTTCCCGGCAATATTTTTGATCTCCTCTGTGAGATCACCGACGCGTATTATGATAAGCTCGATGAATGGCAGCTGCGCGACAGCCGCGCGGAGCGGGAGATATTGCCTTTTTTTCTCAACGGCATCGTCAGCTGTGTCGACAGCATGTACAGTCCGCAGTGGGGCTTTTCTCATCGGCAGCGGAAGGAGTATCTCCGGATGCTGGCGGACAATGAAACGGTGCGCTACTGTACGGCCAAACGGCCGGAGACGCTCGGCCGCTATGCTGCTCTGGTGGTGGAACTGCTGGAGAAACGGCGCATTCGTTCGCTGCTGGCTCTCGGCCGCTGCAAGGTTTTGCTCAAACAATACGGGAACGGTCTGTTCCGCAAGCTGAAGGGGGTGTCTGCACGATGAAGGCACTGGTCAAACGTTTTTGCGACAGTATACTGTTTAACATGCTGCTGCTCAAGCTGGTTTTTATTATCACCACACTGTTTACCGCCATGCCGTTTGTGCATGATCGCATCGGCCCGTATGTGAAGATTCTGCTGGTCTGGGGCGCCGTCATTCTGCTGCATGATCTGCTGACCAGACGGATTTGTCTGAAAAGCCGCTATACCGGCTTTTTCATTCTGTTTACAGCCGCCTATGCGGTATCGGTGCTGCTCAACCGACAGCTGAATTTTTCCGCGAATGTCGGGCAGCTTGCTTATATGGTGCTGTTTTTGTTCGGCTTTGCCGCCTATGACTTCCAGCGGGATCGCGAGGAGGTTCGACGGGAGCTGCAGCTGCTGACCAATGCCTTTCTGATTGTGTCGTTTGTGCTGTCGCTGTGCTGTTTTGCGCTGTATCTGTTCTCCGTGAGTTACCAGTATACGCTGACGACCGGCCCGGCGGCGGGAGATATCGTTTATCTCGGCATCTGCCAGAACCGGCTCTGGGGTCTCTATAACGCCAATACCGGTGCGACGCTCAATATGATCTCCTGTGCGCTCAGTATGATGATGCTGGCTGCGGGACAGCTCCCACGCGGCAGGAAGGTGTTCTACTGGGTCAACCTGGTGGTGCAGTATATTTGTCTGATACTGACCCTCAGCCGCACCTCCTGGTATATGTTTGTCGTTTTCTGTGCGCTCTTTGTGTTTTTCGTCTGGCCGAAATCCGCCGGGCGAAGGACTGCGACAACCGCTTTGCGGGGAGCGGCTGCGCTGTTGGCCGGTGTCCTTGTATTCTTCTCGACGATTCCGGCGAAGTTTGTGCTGTCCTATGCGCCGTCCTATATCTCTCAGATACAGAGCGCGCTGGACAATACGGATACGACGGAAACGCCTGCGCGTCCGTCGCCCAAGCCTCTCAATCGGGATGAGGAGCAGATGCCGGAAGACAGCGGTCCCTTTAATGGGCGGACACAGCTCTGGAAGGGTGGCCTCCGCGCGTTTATGGAGCGGCCCATTTTCGGCACGACCCGCGAAAATATTCCGGTGTATGCGGAGGAATATGTGGCGGAGCATTGGCGTGCCAATCTCCGGCGCGGGGGATTGCACAATATTGCCGTCACGGTGCTGGTCAGCTCGGGGCTTGTCGGTTTTGTCATTTTGAGTGCCTTTGTGCTGCTTGCCGGTGTGCGGATGCTGAAGGCCGCCTGGAAGCACAGGGGTGATAGGGACAGTGTTATGATGAATGCACTGATTCTGCTGCTGCTCTGTGTGCTGGGCATCGAGATGTTTGAAGCGCGTATTTGCTATACCGTATCGATTTTCAGCGTGATGTTCTGGACTCTTGCGGGGTATGCTCTCTGCCTGACGGATATGACGGAGCCGGAAAAGGCGGCGCGGCAGGGATTTTCCGCGCGCGTGGCAAGACTTTTGACCCGTTTTTTCCACAAAAAGCCGACGGCCTGAAGCGGGCAGAAGCCGCTGGAAAAAGCTTGCTTTTCAGGCAGGAATTCACTTGAGTATTCCTCTCCTCAAAAACCAGAATAATGAATGCAAACGCAATCAAAATTTATTAACCGGCGGACATCGCCGAAGATTTTGAGGAGAGTAAACGTTATGGCTAAGAACAAGTCTATGGTTCCGGAAGCGCGCGAGGGTCTCGATCGTTTTAAGATGGAAGCTGCCAACGAGGTTGGCGTGAACCTGAAGCAGGGTTACAACGGCGACCTGACCTCCCGCGAGGCCGGTTCCGTGGGCGGCCAGATGGTCAAGAAGATGATCGAGTCCTACGAGAAGAACCTGTAAGCGTCTGCGCAGAAGGAACTTCTCTGGAAAAAGGAAGAGCGGACGGCCGTCCGCTCTTCCTTTTTTGCACAGGATATGCT
>USLV01000024.1 GCA_900555705.1 uncultured Oscillospiraceae bacterium
GGCTCGGAGATGTGTATAAGAGACAGGTAGCAGAGCTTGTCGATCGCGTCCGAGGCGTTCGAGATGATCTCGCGCAGGAAGATCTCCTTGTGCGTGTAGATCGAGTTGATCATCAGATCCAACAGTCGTCGGGACTCCGCTTTGAATGCTTTCTTTGCCATATTCAACAGACCTTTCCCAAAATATTCAATATATAAGTATAGAAGATTGACCGCGAAGAATCAAGCAAATGCGGCCATTTTCGGCGAAATGCAGCGTGAAAATAGGAGGGGTATATTTACGGATCGTTTATATAATTCAATAATATACAGATATACTCGCAAAAACAACGCAAATTCGCCTGACAGGCGTGCTAAAATGCCGGGAGGCCAAACCGAGGGCAGCACGTTTCATCACCCGGCGGCATATACTGCTATTGGAGAAACGGCTATCCGGCGCCTATCCCCGACTCTGCACAATGTTCAGCGCCACACCGGCCGGGGTGATATCCACAAGTCCATAGGTTCCGCCATGCGACAGACTGCCGGGATTCAGGATGTACAGGCCGTCCTCATAATCTGTCAGCGGACTGTGTGTATGGCCGAACAGCAGGATATCCGCTCCCCGCTCTCTGGCGGCGGTCACAGCGCGGTAGAGATCAAACTTCACCTGATAAAGATGTCCATGGGTAAAGAACAGCCGCCGGCCGCCAAGCGTCTCCTCCCGCGCATACAGCAGATCCTCGCCCGCCCGAAAATCGCAGTTGCCGCGCACGCCGTAAAATGTGCGATCGGGAAACTGCGTCGCTGCATCCTCCGCTTCGCGGGCGCCGTCGCCGAGATGGATGACCACCCGGGCATCCGGCTGCTCCAGTATCGCCTGCTGCAGGCTGCGAGCGTCTCCGTGGGTGTCCGAGACTACCAGAATTCGCATCTGATCGCTCCTCTCCTCATAATCCGTCCGATGGAATCATAAGAATAGTATACACCATTATCCGAGAAAAGAGATGAACCGTATATGAATGAAAATGCGCTGACCAAGGAGCAGATGTATGCGCTGCTCCAAATCGCCAGCAAAAAGCTGGGTACCACCCCGGCGCAGATGGCAGAGTCCTTTAACAAGGGTGGACTCGATGGCCTGACGGCCAGCCTGTCGCCGGAAAACGCATCCCGTCTGCAATCGTTTATCGGTGATCGCGGACGGGCGGAACAGCTGCTGAACTCCCCGAAGGCACAGGAGGTTATCCGGCAGCTTTTGGAGAAACGCCAGGGATAACCGGCGCTGTCAGGAGGCTGCCATGGACGATCTGTCAAAGAAGCTGGAACAATTTTTGAGCGAGCCGGGCAGCATGGACAAAATCCAGTCGGCGCTGAGCGCATTCGGCCTCTCCGGCGACGGAGAGGAATCGGCGGCTGCCCCCACGGCTGCGTCGGCTATGCCGTCGTTTCCCCCGCTTGACGGCATGCCCGATATGAGCATGATCGCGAAGCTCGCGCCGTTGCTCACCGGGATGGGGAAGGACGATCAGCATACGGCGCTGCTCAAAGCGCTGCGGCCGTATCTCCATGGCGAGCGGGAGAAACGGCTGGACGATGCAATCCGAATTATGAGGCTGGTCAATATGCTGCCGCTTTTGCGGGAGAAGGGGTTGATGGAATGAGAGAGGCCTGCGAGCTGGACGCGGAGACCATCCGCCTGCAGCAGGAGGCGGAGGATCGGGTACGGCGGATGCGGGAGCGAAGTCGCCGGCTGGTGCTGGAGCATGACGACACGGCGGGAAATGGGCCGACAGTGGAAATGCCGCCGGTGCGGCGGCCCTCTCCCCCGCCCCAAAAAACACCGGCCGTCACCAATCCGGCGGTCGAAGCGACGGGTAATGGGACAAAACCGGACACAGAGATGAAAAACGAACAGATCCTGCTCCTGCTGCTTGCTGTTTTTCTTCTGAAAAACGGTGGCCGGATGGAGCTGATTCTTGCCCTTCTGTACTTAGCCATGTAGCGCTGCGTGGCAGATCACCGTCCATATCCGCTTCCCCGGCTCGGAGGGCATCCGCGGGAAGCGGAAATTTTTTTGGCCCGCCCGGTTTTCTTTTTTCGCCGGTTCGTGTATAATACGAGATATACAGGACAGCTGAACCGGTTTGGAAGGAGATTCAATATGGGCGGTATTTTTGGTGTTGCTTCGAAGGGCAACTGCATCATGGACTTGTTTTTCGGGACCGATTACCATTCCCATCTCGGCACGCGCCGGGGGGGACTGGCGGTGTATGGGGAGGACGGGTTCAACCGCGCCATCCACAACATTGAGAACTCTCCATTCCGGACCAAATTCGAACGGGATGTCGAGGAGCTGAACGGCCGGCTCGGCATCGGCTGTATCTCCGACAACGAGCCGCAGCCGCTGCTTGTGCAGTCGCATCTCGGCAGTTTTGCGATTACGACGGTTGGCCGTATCAACAACATGGACGAGCTGGTCGCCGACGCGTTCCAGAACGGACATACGCATTTTCTCGAGATGAGCGGCGGAAACATCAACCCGACCGAGCTGGTCGCCGCGCTGATCAATCGCCGTGACAGCATCGTCGAGGGGATCCGCTATGCCCAGGAGCGCATCGACGGTTCCATGACCATGCTGCTGATGACGGCGGAGGGCATCTATGCCGCCCGCGACCGCATGGGAAGGACCCCGCTGGTCATCGGGAAAAAGGAGGACGCGTATTGCGCCTCCTTCGAATGCTTTGCCTATATCAATCTCGGCTACACCGACTATCGTGAGCTCGGGCCGGGCGAGATTGCCTATATCACGCCGGAGGGGGTCGAGACGGTCAGCCCGCCGCGGCCGCAGATGAAGATCTGCTCCTTCCTCTGGATCTATTACGGCTATCCCACCTCCTCCTATGAGGGGGTCAGTGTTGAGCAGATGCGCTATCACTGCGGTGCGATGCTCGCGAGGCGGGACGACGCGGAGCCGGATATCGTCGCGGGGGTGCCGGATTCCGGTATCGCCCACGCCATTGGCTACGCCAATGAATCGGGCGTTCCCTTTGCCCGCCCGTTCATCAAATATACCCCGACCTGGCCGCGCTCCTTCATGCCGACCCAGCAGAGTCAACGCAGCCTGATCGCCCGCATGAAGTTGATCCCGGTTGATGCGCTGATACGGGACAAGCGTCTTCTGCTCATCGACGACTCGATTGTCCGCGGCACCCAGATGCGCGAGACGACCGAGTTCCTCTACCAGAGCGGCGCCAAAGAGGTGCACATCCGCCCCGCCTGCCCGCCGCTGTTGTTCGGCTGCAAATATCTCAACTTCTCGCGCTCCAACTCGGAATTGGAACTCATCACACGACGGATTATTCAGGAACGGGAGGGAGATGCGGTTTCAGCCGAGCTGCTGGCGGACTACGCCGACCCCGACAGCCGCAATTATGCGGAGATGGTCGAGGAGATCGGCCGCCGCCTGAATTTCACGACGCTGCGGTTCCATCGGCTGGATGATATGCTCACTTCTATCGGACTTGACCCCGACCGGCTCTGTACCTACTGCTGGACGGGGAAAGAATAAGCATTCGGAAAGGGGACGGCACAAATGAAGCTCGGTGTTTTGACGGTTCCGCTGCAATCGCTTCCGGCGGAGGAGGCCTTCGCCTATCTCCACAGTCTCGGCGTCGAGACTGTGGAACTCGGAACCGGTGGCTACACCAACCACAACCATTGTAATCCCGCATTGTTGCTGCACGATCCGAAAGCGCTGGACGCGCTGCGGCGTGCGCTCGACAAAAACGAACTGACGATCAGCGCCCTCTCCTGCCACGGCAACCCGATCCATCCCGATCGATCGAAGGCGGAGGCGTTCCATCAGGTGTTTCTCGACACCTGCCGTCTCGCGCAGCTGCTCGGCGTGGAGACGGTCGTCACCTTCTCCGGCTGTCCCGGCGACTGCCCGGAATCGCGGCGCCCGAACTGGGTGACCTGTGCCTGGCCGGAGGATTTCCGGGAGATTCTCGACTGGCAGTGGAACGAGGTGCTGATCCCCTACTGGCAGAAGGCGGCCGCGGCAGCCGCGTCCTTCGGGGTGAAGCGGATCGCGCTGGAGATGCACCCCGGCTTTATGGTGTATAACCCTGCGACGCTGCTGCGGCTGCGCGCCGCTGTCGGCGACAGCATCGGCGCGAATGTCGACCCGAGCCATCTGATCTGGCAGGGGATCGACCCGGTGGCGGCACTGCGTGCGCTGGTGGGTGCGGTCTACCATTTCCATGCAAAGGATACGCGGGTGGATCCGGCCAACGCGTCGACAAACGGTGTGCTCGACACCGGCAGCTATGGCGATATCGGTTCGCGCAGCTGGGTATTCCGCACCGTCGGCTATGGGACCGGCCTGTCTCAGTGGAAGGATATCCTCTCGACGCTGCAATTGATCGGCTATGACGGCTCGGTCAGCATTGAGCATGAAGACGGACTGATGTCGGGACGGGAAGGGCTCGAGAAAGCGGTTGCTTTTCTGCGCGATATCCTGATCCGGGAGAATCCTGCCGCGATGTGGTGGGCTTAAAAGAGGGAGGTATCCGGGCTATGCAGGTGACCATTTGGAACGAAAATATTCATGACCGGGAGGTGCCCGCTGTTCGCGCGGTCTATCCGCTCGGCATCCACGGTACGCTCGCGGCGTATCTGGAAACGCTGCCCGGACTGACGGTGCGGACAGCGACTCTCGACCAGCCGGATTGTGGGCTGTCGTCCGACGTGTTGGACACGACGGATGTGCTGGTCTGGTGGGGCCACTGCGCCCACGAGCGGGTGCCGGACGAGCTGGCCCGTCGGGTTGCCGACCGTGTCCTCGCGGGGATGGGGCTGGTGGTGCTGCATTCGGGCCACCATTCCAAGCCCTTTCGCCTGCTGATGGGCACCTCCTGCTCGGTGCGCTGGCGGGACGACGATTTCGAGCGCGTCTGGTGTGTGAATCCCGGGCACCCGATTGCGACCGGGATTCCGGCCTGCTTCGAGCTGCCGGCGGAGGAGATGTACGGCGAATTTTTTGACATTCCGCAGCCGGATGAGCTGGTATTTGCAGGGTGGTTCCGCGGCGGCGAGGTGTTCCGTTCCGGCTGCTGCTGGCATCGCGGCGCGGGCAAGGTGTTTTATTTCCAGCCCGGCCATGAGACCAACCCGAGCTTCCATAATCCTTACATACAGCGCATCATCGGCAATGCCGTCCGCTGGGCGGAACCCGTCTGCTGGCGCAGCACCCTCGGCTGTCTCCACGACGAGCGCACCACGGAGGCGATTTCCGCTGCGGGTGAACCGATCGCGCAATATTGAGGGGGAACCGGCAGATGCGGAGATATGTGGTGCCGCTGGGGATATGGCTGCTGTTTGAGGCGGTGGCCGTGACGCTTTGGCTGACACTGGACAACGTGTTTTATTTGCTGAATTTTTCCTATATCGGCAGTTGCCTTGCTCTTGGGATTACGCTCTATGCCAAACGGGTCAAATGGGCGCGCCATATCGTGCAGTGGGCAGTCGGGCTGTATATGCTGGTCTATTTGGGGCTGATTTCCGGCGAGAATATGCAGCTGGAAGGCTTCTGGTATTATCTGTTTCTCGGCGTATTTGAGGCGGCGGTCATCCATTACGTGGTCGCCAAGCTGCTTGGCCCCCTGCTGTTTGGAAGAGGGTTCTGCGGCTATGCCTGCTGGACGGCAATGGTCCTGGATCTGCTGCCGTATCGGACGCCGAAGCATCCGAGGAGGCGACTCGGCTTCATCCGGTATCTGATGTTTGCAGCGTCCCTGCTGTTTGTCGGCGCGCTGTTCCTCTTTCAGGTGGCGGAGATTGAGCGGATTATGTTCTGGAGCTTTCTTATCGGAAATGCACTTTACTATGCTGTCGGCATTGGATTGGCGCTGGCGCTCCGGGACAACCGTGCATTTTGTAAATACATCTGTCCGGTTGCGGTCTTTTTGAAACCGGCGAGCTATTATTCCCTGCTGCGGGTCAGGAACGACACCGATGTGTGTACATCCTGCGGAACATGTAAGCGGGTATGTCCGATGGATGTGGATATGACGGACAATTCCCGGAAACGCCGCCACGGGACGGACTGCATTCTCTGTTTGCGGTGTATCGAGGCCTGTCCCAAAAAGTCGCTGCATTTGTGATACAGATGGCAACGACCCCGACGGAATGGGGAATCTGTAATATTTCAGGAAGGTAAGGACTCCTCTGGATTGGATTGTACCAGAGGAAAGGCAGGCAGTATGGCAGAGATCAACAAGGTAGAATTATTTGAAACCACGCCCATTCCCAGAGCGGTGATGAAGCTTTGTATCCCCACCGTGCTCAGCTCGCTGGTGATGGTGCTTTACAACCTGGCGGATACATATTTTGTGGGAATGCTGAGCGACCCGGTGCAGAATGCCGCCGTCACCCTGGCGGCGCCGGTGCTGCTGGCGTTTAACGCGGTCAATAACCTGTTCGGCGTGGGCTCCTCCAGTATGATGAGCCGTGCTTTGGGCGCGAAGGATTACGAAACGGTGCGGCGCAGCAGTGCCTTTGGCTTTTATTGCGCTGCCATCTGCGGATTGCTCTTCTCCCTTTTGGTAACGGTGTTTCAGTCGCCGCTGCTGAGGCTGCTGGGTGCGGACAGCATCACCGGGGGAGCCACCGCGGATTATATATTTTGGACGGTGTCTTTGGGCGCTGCCCCTTCCATATTAAACGTGGTGATGGCCTATATGGTGCGGGCGGAAGGCGCCTCCTTTCACGCCAGCGTCGGTACGATGAGTGGCTGTGTGCTGAATATGGCCCTGGACCCCATTTTTATTATGCCGTGGGGCCTGAATATGGGAGCTGCCGGCGCCGGTTGCGCCACCTTTCTCTCCAACTGTGCGGCCTGTCTGTATTTTGCGATATTTTTACTGAGAAAACGGGGCCACACCTATGTCTGTGTGGATTTCCGGAAATTCTCCTTCGATAAGCATATCGCCGGCGGGATTTGCTCGGTGGGAGTCCCCGCCATGATCCAGAATCTGCTGAATGTGACGGGCATGACGGTGCTCAATAATTTTACCGCCGCATTCGGCGAGCAGGCAGTGGCCGCTATGGGGATCGGCCAAAAGCTGGCGATGATCCCCATGCAGGTGAGTCTGGGCCTGAGCCAGGGGGTGATGCCCCTGGTGGGCTATAATTACTCCGCCGGAAATATCCAGCGTATGAAGCGGGGCTTTTTTTACACAGCCCGGCTCTCTTTCGGGATTATTTTAATCGCTACGGTGGGGTATCTGATTTTCACCGAACCTTTGGTGCGTTCTTTTATGGGGGATCCGCAAGTGGTGGCCTACGGAAGCAGCTTCTTGCGTGGGCTTTGTATTGCCCAGCCGTTTTTGTGTATGGACTTTTTGGCGGTGGGTGTATTTCAGGCCTGCGGTTTGGGTCGTTACGCGCTGGTGTTTGCCTTTTTGCGCAAAATTCTATTGGAGATTCCCGCTTTGTTTTTGCTGAACCGGCTGTTCCCGCTTTACGGTCTGGCCTATGCCCAATTCTGTGCAGAGTTCGTGCTGGCCTGTGCTGCGATTGTGGTGCTGGGACGGCTGTTTGCCCGGCTGGTGAGGGAATGCGGGGAGACGCACTCCCTCAAGAAGCAGGTTGTAGAGGATCAAGCCCGCGGATAAAAAGCAGTAAGCAATTCCATCAGTGGAATTGCTTACTGCTTTTGGTCTGTCCAAATGGAGGCATACACGAAAGGGCAGGACTTTGGCTGCGCTATTCCGTCCGGATCTGACGGCCCTCGTGATTGACAGTGTAGTGATCGGCGTAAATCATCTCGGAGACCGGCAGAAAGGTATAGCCCTGTGCCTGTAGCTGCGAAAGGATGTCCGGCAGCGCCTCGGGTGTATGCTTCGCGGTGTTGTGGAACCGTACGATCGAGCCGGAGGACACCTGCCCCACCACCCGATCGACCATTTTCGCTGCCGGAAGATCGCGCGCATCAAGCGAATCGACGTCCCACTGAATGCAGCGCATGCCCATCCCCTCGGCCGTCTCGATCAGGGCGTTGTCAAAGTCGCCGTAGGGCGCGCGGCAAAGCGACGGCCAGATGCCGGTGACCGCCTGTATCTTTTCACCGCAGCTGCGCAGCTCGGCGAGCATTTTGTCCCGGGGGAGCGTCGGCATGTTGGGGTGGGTGTCGGAGAGGTTCATGATCTCGTGCCCCGCCTCGTGGAGTGCGCGGACAGAATCCGTGCAGCGATCGACCCAGTCACCCGTCACAAAAAAGGTGGCCTTCACGCCGTATTGTCCCAGGATGTCGATAAGCTGCTGCGTATCCGTGTCGCTCCAGACGGCGTCGAAGCTCAGGCTCACCACCTTGTCCGCCCGGTCGGTACAGTAGATCGGCAGGCGGCGGGCGGAGTCAGCCGTCGCGCCTGCATAGGCGTAGGGAATCGCCGCGGCCAGCGCTACCAGCAGAATCGCTCCGGCAAACAGGAGACCGAGCACAACCGACACCTGCCGCCGATTCCAAATACAAAACCGTTTCATGGCAACCTCTCCCTCATGGTTTTCAACGGACAGCGCGGAAGCTGTCCGTTTATTTCTATGCAGTCGGTCCCGGCGGATATGTCCCCCAAAGGCAGAGACCGGACGACAAAATGCGCTTGACTTTTCCGACAGCGCGGTGTACCATGAATAGGCAAATTGCAAACAGGTTGCAATAAGGAGGCGGGCAGTTGAAACGGATATACGGCAAGGCGGTGCTGCTGATGGCGGCCATCGTCGCGATCTCGGCGGTGGTCACACATTTTACGGCGATCGACCGTCGGGAGGACAGCCGCTTTCGGGTGGTTGCCAGCTTCTATCCGGTCTATATCGCGGCGCTGAACCTGACCGAGGGAGCGGATGTTTCGCTCTCCTGTCTTGTCCAGCCGCAGGCCGGCTGTCTGCACGATTATCAGCTCTCTCCGGATGACCTGTTCACGTTGCAGGGCGCGGATCTGCTGCTGCTGAACGGTGCGGGAGCAGAGGCGTTTCTCGGGGATGTGCTGGAGGGGATGCCGACGCTCGCGGTGACCGACAGCTCGGCCGGCATCCCGCTTTTGGAGAGCAGCAATGAGCATGAACACGGACACGAGCATGCGGACGAGACCGTCAACGAGCACATCTGGACAAGCCCCGGCCGCTATATTCGGCAGGTGGAGAACCTGCGGGATGGACTCTGCGCCGCCGACCCGGACAATGCCGGGCGCTATCGGGATAATGCGGCTGCCTATATCGGACAGATCGAGGCGGTGCAAAAGCGGTTGCTGGACGCGGCCGCCGCGCTGCCCTGGCGGGAATGTGTCACATTCCACGATTCTCTCGCCTATCTGGCGGGGGAACTGGAACTGGAGGTAGTGGCGGCGTTGTCAATGGGTGAGGAAAGCGGCCTTGCCGCCGCCGACCTGTCGGGCGCGTATGAGGCGATCCGCCGGACCGGCCATGCGCTGCTGCTGTATGATACGCAGTATGTGGAAAACGGCACATACTATCGCAATCTCGAGCAGGCGGGCGAGACGAAAACGCTGGCAATTGATGTGGCGGTCTCCGGTCCGACGGAGAAAACCGCCTGGCTGGATGCCATGAACCGGACGGCGGCATTGCTCGAGGAGACGGCCGCCTGAACAGGGGGATATTTTTGGAAAGAGAGGTGCGCCGCATGGGAGTCTGCGGGCTGCACTGCCTGAAAATGGAGCATATCGGCGTCCGGGTGGGCGGCGCGGAGCTGCTGCATGACGTCAATCTTCACGCCCACTGCGGCGAGCTGACCGCGATCATCGGCCGCAACGGCGCAGGTAAGAGCACGCTGCTCAAGGCGATTCTCGGCGAGCTGCCGCACACCGGTCGGGTTGTCTTCGGCGGTCACGGCAGCGCGCCGACAGAGCGTCGTCCCGTGATCGGCTATGTGCCGCAAAGCCTGAATCTCGACGCGGGCGCACCCGCCACGGTACGGGATCTCGCGTTGTCCTTCTCCTCCGGCTGGCCCGCCTTCCTGCCGCACAGACGACAGACGCTCGAGCGTCTGCGGGCGCATTTTGCGCGGCTGGACGCAGAGGAGCTGCTCGACCGGCGGGCGGGCCGCCTGTCGGGCGGCGAGCTGCAACGCGTCC
>USLV01000025.1 GCA_900555705.1 uncultured Oscillospiraceae bacterium
AGATGTAGAGAGGTCTCGTGGGCTCGGAGATGTGTATAAGAGACAGGAGCTTTGTCTGTTCACGGAAAAACGGTTTATTTCTGTGTACTGCAAAAGTCGGTTAGTCAGCTGCGGCTGGACTTCTTTCTGTTTGCAACAAGCAGGAGCACAATTGCGCCCGCGATGAGCACGAGGCCCCCGACCGTAAACATGACAGTACCCATGCCGCCGGTGAGAGGCAGGTTGAAACCTTTGTGGTTCTCAATGGTCTCGCCGACGTAACCGGCCCTGTCGGTTACTGCCTTGTCGTCATCGGCGATGCCGTCTGCACCGGGAGTCTCATCAGGAGCAATCGTGTCATCGGTGATGGTAAAGGTGATCTCACCGTTGAGCAGGACATAACCGTCAGGAGCCTTCGTCTCCTTGAGCTTGTAGGAGCCAACGTCGAGGCCGCGGATGTCGAGCTTACCGTCATCTGCTGTGACCACGTTGGTAACGGGAACAACACCTGCGGCAAGCTCCTCAGCGGATACGACGTGGTATTTGCCGTTGACCTCTTCCTTAACAAACTGCATCGGAGCAGCCGCGCCTTCCCTGGTAACGGAGAACTCAGCGCCTGCGAGCGTTATCGCATTGTCCTCCTCATCGACCTTGGCCAGGTCGAGACCGTAGGTGTAAACTCTGGTTTCGGTGGTCTTGGTGGTGTAGGAGCTGTCATCGTAGGGATTATTGGCATACTCGATGGTTGCCTCGTTGGGGTTTCCGTCAGTGCCGACTACAGCATCCTTGGTGATGGTTACATCATAAACGACCTTGATGGAGGTATACCCTGCGATCCCGGAATATGCATCCGTGAGGTCGACGGTAAAGGTTCCGGTGTGCTCTGTGTCATCGGTGAGCTCGCTATATGTGAATGTGTAGAATGTAGATTCTGCGGTGTTTTCAAGCAGAGTCTCAGTGGCAGTCTCACCCGTTCCGATTACACCGTATACCTTTACGGTCTCGTCCGTATAAAGCAGGCCCTTGGACAGCGTATCCCTGATGAGGAACTTTTTGTTTGTCGCATCTGCAGGATATACGGGAACGGTTGCGCCGATAGTAAATGTTACCGTGTCGCCAATCGCGGCTTTGGGATCACTGACAGTCTTTTCAACCTCAACAGGAGATGCTTTTATGTTGAGCTGTTGAGGAGATGCAACATACCAGCCGACCTCAGAGCCTTCGCCGACGTCGCCTGCATTCTTCCACTCAGGCGTAAGGTTTGCCATGGTCGGTCTGTAGACAAGCTTGCCGCCGTTGATCAGAACGAGGTAGCTTCCCGAGGAAAGACCGCCGAGTGTACCGGTACGAGTGGTGGAGCCCTCTTCGCCGCTTACACCGAGTGTTTCTGATACGGAGGGAAGCTTGGAAGCATCGATAGCGCCGGTCTTGATAGCCGCAGAAAGAGCGCCCGCAAATGCATTGAGTTCCTCTGTTACCGGAAGACCGTCAAGACCTGCATCGATAAGCGCGAGATACTCTTCGGACACTTCATTGGTCGCGACCATGGTTCCGCCATTGTTCTCCCATACAAGATAGTTCTTGTATGTATCGTTACTTTCCAGCCATTTTGCGACTTCGGTGTTCCACTTGTAAAGTGGCTGAGCAGGGTTTCCGGTATTGTCATCGCTCACGTCGATGAATTTGTACGCCGTTGCTGTCAAAGAGCCGGGTGTTGCACCTTCAACGTCTGTGGTGGTGACAACGATCTGACCCTGTCCGTTGATGACATCCGCAAACGGAGTCCAGACGGTTGTCTCGCCGTCAGGAGCGGCGAACACGGACAGCGTGCTGCACAGGCACAGTATGACGCTAAGTAAAACTGCGCCCACTTGTGGAAGGTTTCTTTTCATTTTTTCTCTGCTCCTTTAGAATATTTTTTGAGGTAACAATGGAAAATTTCAGGCTGTCGGGACCGGTGATGCAGTATCAGCATTTTTTCACCCCCCGCTGCTTACGGCCGTCGTTTGCACAGTACCATATAGCAATGGGGGAAGCGGTGCATATCAAACCCGCTCCAAACAGCATGAACATCATTTTCGACCGTCCTCCGGTAAAGGGGAGAGCCGTGGTCGGCATATTCGGAAGCAGGAATTGGCAGACGGTCACGCCGTCCTGCACACTGCTGTCTCCGATTATGAAGGCGGGGGGCTTGTCATTTCGCTCGCCCACATATCTGAAGCTCGTATTGTCGATCTGCATCGTACGTTCCCCGAGGATTACACAAAACTGCCACTGCGATTTCGGACGCAGATATCCGACAGGCGCCTTTGTCTCCACGAGCCGGTAGGTATCGACGGTGAGATATTCGTCAAAGAGTACCACACCGTCTTCGCCGCTCCCGGTGCTCGCAACGAGCTCCCATCGAGTCTCGTCCACCGTACCGTCCGGGGGGAGCAGCGTGCTTTCGTCCGCCGCGCCCTCGCCGACCCATCGGTATAAACTGAAGGAGGCACCGGAAAGCACACGTTCGTTGTGATAAGCATCCACCTTTGTGAACTCAAACTTGATCGAGTTGCGCACGTTGACAAAGGCTGCCCGCTGCCCTGACTCTGCCTCCGTATCCGATGATGACGAGGCTTCAATCACACCCTCGCGAACCGTACCGCCTGCACAGATATACTGTCCCGCGCTATCCGGTGTCTCGGTCACAGTGTAGTGTGTTCCGACGGGGAGTCCGAGAATGGTGAACGTCTCGTCGTGGTGCAGGAAGAAGGTTCCGCCGTTTTTTATGTAACCGGATTTGTCCTTCCCGTAGAAATAGAATTGGTCATCTGCGTTGATTGGCTTGCCATCCTTGTCGGTAAGATCAAGCCTGTATTCGAAATTGCGGCCATAGTCGTTTTTGATCAGCTCCAACGGTCCTTCAATGTGCTTGCTGACAGTGAGAGAGCCGTAATCCGTCTTGTTTATGTCGGTATCGGTAACCACGACGATATTGACAAGGCTGAACAGACCCGTAATATCCATATCGCCGAGCAGATCGTGGTTCGCGTTGTTTTGGGTGTCCCCGTAAGGCGCATTTCCTGTGAGCGCGGCCTCGTTCTGCTTCACTCTCACGGTGATAAAGCCGTGATCTGTTACAAAGTATGGATACAGCGTCTTGCCGCCATCCTCGTCATGGATGCCGTAGTCAATCAGTGCGTTTTGGCCGTAGTGGAGGTTCAGCCTCCGCACCGCGTCGGTGCCCTCCAGCTTCATTTCCTGCCAGCCGTTCAGCTCGAACTCCCCCGACGGCTGCGCCTGTGCTGTTGCAATGATGTCGCGCAGGGTGATATTGACCTCCTCGTCAGCGGCATATTTCTTCATTGTCTGCGCCAGCTTGCCGACCTCTGTCATGACCGTGATGCCGTCGGCCGTCGTACCTGCGTCCGCATAGATGGAATACACGCCGACGTGAACCGGAACGACGGTTTCGTTCAGCCTGTATCCGGCCGGAGCATTGGTTTCCTTCAGGTAATACTGCCTGCCCTCGTACTCAGCCCATATCATCTGCGAATATCCGGGCGAGACCGAGGTCCCCATCATTTTCGGAGAGGGAGTGAAGACCAGCACACCGTCTCTGCCGTCAACGTTCGCTGTTGTTCCGGTTGCGACCGCCGTGCCGGTGCAGCTTGCGTTCTCAAAGAGGGAGAATTCAACACCGTTGACGGGATGACCGGTCTGGTCGACTTTCCAAACGCGCAGCTCGCGCCGTTCATTCGGAATGTATATCAGCGAACGGAAGCTGCGGGAGAACTGATCGGTGTTCAGCGAGTAAAACCAGCGGCTGTCACCATTACCGTTGAGGATGATGTCCCGTACCTCGGCGATTGCCTCTTCCGGTTTTTTCCCCCCGCTTATGCGCGAGTTGACCGCAGCTCCGACGGCGCTGTAAAGCTCGTCGTCATTCATATTGACATACTCTATGCCGAGTGCGGCGAGTGCTTCGGGTTGAATGAGGGCGTACACCATCTTCATATCACCGTCGGCGTTGTTCAGCAGATACCGGTTCGCGCTGCCGGGCAGATCCGAGAGCGTTCCCCCGAGATTCTTTGTTTCATTGTTCCATGCCAGATACCACTTCGGAACATTCGGGTTTGTGTCGGAGCACTGCCAGAGCATCGCCGTCAGGCAGGCGGTACGCCAGTCCTTTTCGGTTCTGTTTTCTGGCATCACCGACTGCAGACCGGTTACGTTACTTCCGTAGAGAGCCTTCCATTTTCCGCTTGTATGTTCGTACAGCATCGGAATCGCCACTATAAGACCATGGCGCTGTTCATCTTCTTCGACGAGTTGATCTGTCCTGTTAATATCTCCGGTTTCCTCATCGAAGACTCCGTAGGTGATGTTGCGGTTTCCAATGATCGTTGAGATAAAGCTTGCATACGAGCCACTCTGGTACCGGTTTTTGACCGTCAGCATGGAGGTCGCGTTGTCGAATTCCAATATGATGTCAGTCGGTAGTCGGCGATAGCCCGGCGGAGCCTTGGTTTCTTTCAGAATGTAGAACTTCTGTCCCTGCTGTGCAAAGCGGTCGGAAAAATTGAAGGGCGGTCTTTCATCCTCCTCCCCGACTCCGGGTGACTCAGTGCCCTCTCTGAACTGGGCGATGCCGTCCGCGTCGGTCACAAGCGAGGTCAGGACATCTCCCGTCTCCCGATAGGTCGTGTTTCCGTCGACGTCTGTTACCTCCTCGGCGGCATAGAGGTCAAAGCCTACTCCGGGGAGCGGACTGCCGTCCTGATCCACCTTTTTGATCTGCTGGAACAGACGCGGCACCAGATTGAATCGCATGGTCAGGGATGAGTCGTAGTTTCCGCGTTCCAGATAGAAAAGCTTGATCGTGTGGTTGGTGTGGCTTGCGAAGGTATCACCGGACCACTGGACAGTATCCGCCCTGCCGGCCTTTTCGAATGCGTCCTTTAGCTTGTAGGAGGTGACCATCTGTTCGGGATCGGCTGTATCTTCGGGGATACCGATGGTTATCGCCCGCGTGTTTTGACCATATCCTTCCATGATAAAGGATCGGCCTACTCTGACATCCCCTGTAGCGAAATTGATCGTTCCGTAAATCTCACTGTGCACACCGCCAAGGTCGAGTACGAGAACGTCGTCAATGAATATCCAGACGTCGTCGTCTCCGGAAAACTCGAAGGTCATATCCGTGGACTCATTTTTGTCGTTGCTGACCCTGCCTCCTATCGGCTGACGGAAATCCGTCTGCACGGTCAGTCCGAAATAATGGTCCATACTCTTGGCGCCGCTTTCCAGACTTGACTGAAGCTTGCCGTTCGATATACCGGTGAAGACCGTTTCCCCCTTGTTAAAGGGCAGGAAATTTCCTACGCTCCTGTCAAGCGTGTTGATTGTTGCGGGAGCATCGTAAAGGATGAATTTGTTGTTGGCTTCATCGAATTCGGCAAAATTTTCACGCATACTGTAGTAATAATAGCCATTGTCATCCAGCTGGAATAGCCCCTTGACATCGGAGTAACTTTTCTTTAAATTATGTGCTTCGTTTGGATCAAACAAATAGGACAGAGATTCTGTTTCCTGACCCGGTCCGGCGCCGAACTGCTTCCCGGTAGCGGTTTCCCAGTTGTGAATAAGCGTATTGCTGAGGTTCTGAACATTCTCTTCCGGTATATCAGCAAAGAGCTTCCCATTTACAGCATCGTGATCTCCGGCAACTTTCCAGTCGGGGATAAGCTCCCATTTGTAAAATTCGCCTGTAACCATATTGGATGCCGATGATGACTGATACCGGTTTTCGTAGATATACGTTGGCTGATCTCCCTTATTCGAGGTAGTGGGGTCGAAATCCAATTTATTTTTCGCATCTCCGGCGTTAATGGAAGGAAAACCATTTGCACCGAGAACGCGATTGACGATACCTTCCGTTCCGGCAAATCTCACCCCATACGCGTTGCCGGCGCCGGAGCCTCTGTTCCAGAGGCCGGCGTGAGCAATTATTGCATTACCGAAAATGATAAAGTGATTTTCGTTGATTCCGTGATTCCAGTCGCTTGGCTCTGCAAATGCCATAGTTGCGCCGGATGGCCATTTGCCAAACAATCTGCGATCCTGATTGCGGGAGTGGTGCACACTCCCGTTTAACACATCAAATCCATCTCCCGGAGATACCCCTCCGGTCACACCATAGTTGAACAGATTTACAACCGTGTTGGGCGGATTGTCGACCACGCGGTCATCCGTCGTGTTCAAAATATGATCCGCCAGTTGACCGCGGTCCAACCATGTCGTGGAATCGCTGCCGAGATCGAGGAGTACCTCGAGCACCGGTGCGCTCTCGTCCAGAGAATATCCCCCGGCGAGCGTGGCGGTGATTTTGTGCTGTCCCTTATACAACCCCTCGGCAGGGAAATCCGACAGCTTCCACTCGATCTGGATACTCTTTTCGACGCCATCTGTCAGCTTTGCCCTGATCTCTGACGGCAGAAGCTCCGTCAGTAGCTTCGCCGTCAGCGGATTTTCCCTGCTTGCGCCGGGAAGTCCGAGGCTCCACATGCCGGTTTGCTTATCCAGTACGAGCAGCTCCTCCTCGTCCACCCACTCCCACGAGATGACGGGCATTTCCTTTGGCGTTTCAAAATAGCCGCATGTCCCGTCGTGTGTATGGGTGCACTGAAGAATGTTTGTTATGCAACCGCTTTCCTCGCTGCAGGTGTGCTCTGAGCTCGCATCCGATTCTGTTTTGCCTGTCTCGCTGTCGGTATCTGTATCGCGGATATCCGCGTCGGCATCGGTGTCGGTATTTGTATCAAGTACGCATTTTATCAGCCGGGTATAGCATTCCTCCGTATGGCTGTGTGTGCATTTTCCGTACCGCATGTCATCAGCTATGACAAACATATCACAAAAACATGTAAGCAGAAATGTACAGCAAAAAAGCATACTTATTATTCTGCGAACTTTTGTCATATTACTATAGTTGCTCCTTCTTCTCTTGGTCTGCATTGTAGTAAGGCGGGGCACAATAAAAGAAACTTTCTCCGGCCGGTCATCCGCTCGATAGGTTTACCACAGCCCCTCCGGAAACAGATGATGTCACCAGATTCGTGTTCCATACCCTTCATGATCATTCTCTATCCGTGCCATATCGCTTCCGATTCCCTCTTTCGACTGATAAAATCCTAAGCCGTCATCCCACCGTTTTGTCAAACACAGCGGGATGCAGCTTAATCGGTCACATAATGCCGATTATGTGTCATACGAAAAACACATAATGCCGATTATGTTGACGGATGATTCCAAAGGTATGGCCCGAAAGGCTGATCTGTTCGTTTACCAGTCCCAAAAGAGAAAAAGGGTATTACAAAGCAGCCGGATGAAAATGTAAATATACCCCGAATCCGTTTGCTGCACTTTTCAAAGAAAAAAACCATGTCAACTTTTCTTTTGATCCTTGTAAAAACGGGCGGGATGTGCTATTATAAGACTGGATCAGATGTATAGAGAATTTCTTTAGCCTATGTATACAACATAATCGGCATTATGTGAGCAGGATATGCCGCTGTACCTGTATCAGATCATCGAGGTGTTGCTTTCCTGTTTCAAGTGTATAAATTCTTGTGGTATTGATACTGCTGTGACCGAGTATATCGGCGAGGCGTACAATATCTTTTTTTATATGGTAAAATATCCGGGCGAACAAGTGGCGCAAGTTGTGGGGGTATACCTTTTCAGGCGACACGTTCGCTTTTTTGCACAGCCTTTTCATCTGTCTCCAAACGCTGCTGCGATCCAGTGGTTTTCCACTTTGACCGACAAACACCGAACCGGCTTTCATGCCGGTTCTTTTGATATATTGCTTCAAAATTTTTTGCAGCGGTGCGGGGATGAAAATAACCCGCGTTTTATTTTTACAGTTCACCACGGCTTTTCCGGCTCGCACCGTCTCCACAGTGATGAATTGCAGCTCGGAAATGCGGATTCCAGTGCCGCAAATCGTTTGCAGGATAAAGGATAACTGGGAATCTCCGGCAGCCTTTACCAGCCGCTGGTATTCTGTCTGTGTCAGTTCCCTTTCCTCCCGGCAGAACATCTGTCGCTGGATTTTTAAGAGTTTCACGCAGCAGTCGGTTCTTCCGAGAAACCGCAGAAAGCAGTTGAGTGCCACCAGCATGGAGTTGACACTGGCGGGCGCATATTGCTGTGTCAGGTATTCCTTGTAGGCGATGGACTCCTCTTTGCTGATTGTCCGGTCTGCCAGATAGACATAGAAGCCGCGAACATCCCGCAGATACTTTTCGATGGTGGCTGCACTCTTTTCTTCGTTTTCCAAATATTTTTTAAATTCCAGTATATGTCTCTGTTCCATAACAAAAGCCTCCCAAAAGTTATACAGATATTGTTTCCTGTTTTTATTCTATTATAACCTTTAAAGGATAACCTCTGAGGAATCCGCAGCGTAGCGCCAGGAATAACTCGATAAAAAAGAGCTCCACCTTTCAAGACTGCTTTTCCCTATTTCAATATTTCGGAGGTATTGAAAAACCCCTCTATTCGAGTGTGGCCGATGAGCCGCAATATCACCGGCGGATTAGAGCGGATAGTTCGCCGCCAGTCCCCGAAATAGAAAAAGCCCGGAAAGCCGCTGCATCAAGGCTTTCCGGGCATAGGCGCAAAATAGCCCTCCCAAAATGGAGAACCATTTTTGCTATCAAAATTTGTGCTTTGATTCGACGGAGACGGAGGGATTCGGATTTGCTTCACAATCCCCTGCTCACTTCGCAGACGCTGCCCGAGACGCGCACATCTCGACAGTTCAAACGTAGCTTCCGATAAACACAAAAGGATGCCTGTTGGCATCCTTTTGTGTTTGGCGGAGAAGGAGGGATTTGAACCCTCGAGACGCGATTAACGTCTACACGATTTCCAATCGTGCGCCCTCGGCCGGACTAGGCGACTTCTCCATATTTTCTATACAATTATCCGCGTCTGCAACAGTCTCTGTCTATCAGCCTGTCACGAACGCTTGTCTATTATACTGAATCTGTTTGAAAAAATCAAGAGGGTAACGCCAAATTTTCGCATTTTATTTTTTTATCACGGAAATGGCCGCCGACAAACACGTCGGCGGCCACCCAAGCATCGCTATTTATACCCAGCGCAGGGCCAAGTCCATGGTAAATTTCTCGTCATCGAAGCGATAGGGCTTCAGCAATTCAGGACCACAGCTGTGCGAGCCGACACCGCTCTGCGCGCAATCGAGGCACAGCACCGTATAGCCGCTCTCCTGCAACTCAAAATTATGCTGTCGGGCAGCCAGCTCCTCCTGCGTATAGTGGGAGGCGTTGAAGCAGAAGTCCGGTCCATCGACCGCCAATCCATGCGTCCCGTCCCCAATCCGCACTTCGCGGCAACCCCAATGGCTGCCGTTCTCCTGCGGCATCAGATAGTCCTCATGCAGCGCCCGTACCGTCGTCTCAAACCGTCCATACCAGCTGGCCCGACGTTTGTCGGGATAGCTCTCATACGGGCCGTAGCCGCGGTAGCACACCTGCTCCCAGTCATTGTCGAGGAACAGACGCAGTCCAAATCGCGGCAGCCACGGCATCGCGGGATTGCGCACCGCCTCGATATGACAGGTAACGGCGCCCTCTCCGTCAATCCGCCAGACCGCCTCGAGCGTAACCGATCGCTGGCGGGAGACGGCCGCAATCGACAGCGCACTGCGGATTTCCACCTGTCCATCCAGAACCGCCGTATCCGTCCGATAGACCCGCACAACCGGATGATCCAGCCGCGCGCCGTACCACTGGTGACGGACATCCCGCTCGTTGTCGGTCGGGGCGCGGAACAGGTTATAGGCCATCGGCTTTTGCAGGCGCTCTGTCCCCCCGGCCTGCATGCTGCAGAACACACCGCCGAATTTGTCGTATACATAGACAAAATCCGTGCCGCTGACTGTGACCGTCGTCTCGGTCTCGCGGAAAACGGGTGGCGCACTCTGCGACGGCTCCGCAGCACGCGGCCGGTCGAACAGCTCCAGCTGATCCACAC
>USLV01000026.1 GCA_900555705.1 uncultured Oscillospiraceae bacterium
TCAGATGTGTATAAGAGACAGGCCGGGTGCCGAGCAGCAGCCCGCCCAGCAGACAGACCGCGACAGACAGCGCCAGCAATCGCCATTGTTTCATATTCGACCATCCTCTCTCCTGTTCCGTTTATCTTGCCGGGGCGCGTCCGCGTCCCATTCAGCACAGAATCCGTTCGGCTCCTTCGGTGTAGCCGGAGTCGTTATAGCTGTCCACCGTGAACCAGTAGTCCACGCCGATGTTCAAATTGTGGATCGCGGCGGTGCTGCCGCCGATCACCTGCTGATGAATATACAGCGCATCCTCTCGACTGCCGTAGCGGACGATATAGCCCTCGGCGCCGGGAACGGCGTCCCACGAAACGACAGCGGAACGTCCGTCATCCGCCGGGCGGCTGACCGTCAGGCCGAGCGGGGCTGCCGGGGCCTCGCCGCCGCCGTTTCCGAACAACCGCAGGCCGCTGACCGCGAATTTGCCGCCCGCCGGAACCGGGCCGCGATTGGTGATCCGCACAAAGCGGAGCGACAGCGGCTCGAGAAGCTCATAGTAGTCGTGGGAGGTATCCAGCGCGGTATAGGGCGCGGCTTCACAGCCGGTATGATCCACCAGCAGCTCCCAGGTCTCACCGTCCGATGAGTATTCGACGGTGTAGCGATAACAGAAGCCGTCGCGGCGGTCGGAGACGTTGTCGACGTCCTGATCCGCAAAATTGACCTGTAACGCACGGACAGCGCAGGTCTTACCGAGGTCGAGTCGCAGCCATTCGCCGGACTCGCCGCTCTGCGCGCTCCACCAGCTGCGCATGCTCTCCTCCGTCGCCCGATTCGCCGCGTGTGCCGCATCCAGCTCAGAGGAGGCGGTTGCCGCCGCGCCGCCGGAGACGAGGTGCCAGTCGGGACCGGGGCGGTCGAAGCTGCCCTTCCCGGAGGCGGGGGTATAGGCGGGATAGTCCGCCCGGACGAGGTTCGCGACCAGCTGCCCATGATGGTCGAAGGCCGCCGGACACATCACCAGCCGCCGTTCGAACGAATGGTTGACGCTGATCGAGACGGTGTCGAATTTCCAGAAACGGCCGTCCGCCGCCTCGAGCAGCGAGCCATGGCCCGCGCCGGTCAGGAAGCCGCCGGATTTGAAGGTGACCGGGCTGTTGTCGCAGTAGGTGAAGGGGCCGACAGGGCTGTCGGAGACATAGCAGCCGTCGGCATAGGTCGTAAACTGGGTACCGGGCGCGGCATACTGGAGATAGTAGCGGCCGTCGTGCTTGGTCATCCAGGCGCCCTCGAGCCAGCATTCGCCGGCATAGTCGGTGTTGTCGTCTCCTCGCACCTCGAACCCATGGGCCGCCGTCTCTGCCCGCAGGCAGTCGAAGGGACCGGCGATCACCGCCATATCCTGTGCCGGGTCGAGCTCCACCACCCGGATTGGGTCGACCGGGCTACAGCCATAATAGCAGTAGACCCGCCCGTCATCATCCACCAGAAATGCGGGATCGCCCCAATCCCCGACCGGACGCGACACAAATTCCCAGCGCCCACTCTTCGGGTCGCCGCTCTTATAGATCGAGCCGCTGCCGGAATGGGTGATATAAATCGCGTCACCAATAACGCAGACACCCGGCGCAAATCGGCCGATATCCGGCATTGCCTCCGGAGAGACATAGACAAAATGCCAGTCGGTCAGATCCGGCGACCACCAGTAGCCGGAGCCGTGGGAGGCAAAGAGATAGTAGTCGCCCCGAAACGCAATGGCCGCCGGGTCAGCGGACTCTCTCGAATAGTAGCCGTCCTGATACTGATAGGCGATGTTGATCGGATTGCAGCAGGTTTCGGGGTTGGGATTGAGCTTTGGATTTTGCATATCGCGTTCTCCTCTCCAAAGGCAGCTTTTCATAACATTGATTAACAATTTGGCGATGTGCACGTGCACATTATCAATAGCACTATTCTAAAGGAATTTCAAAAAATTGTCAAGGGGGTTTTCAAAATTTGTATGATCCGCCCTATCCCATTGAATAGCATGTCTTATTCGAAAAATGGCATTCCGTACGATACACATCCAGTCAAAGCCACCTTACGCTTTCCGATAAGGCGGGAAGCTGTATTCTCTTTCGAGCCAATACTGTGCCGATCCTGCCCAGCTTCGGTACGAAAAAGCGGGGGATCAGCCAAAGGCCGATCCCCCGCTTTTTACAGTCATGAAATTGTTTGGTCAGGGCATCTGCGCGAGCGTCGGATACAGCCCCTTCAGCGCCGGATACAGCGAGGTATACACCTGATAGCAGGGGGCATAGGCTGCGACATTCTCCGGAACCGGCTGCTGGGAGCCACCCTTCCGGATGATCGCGTCACAGGCCTCCGGCACGCTGCTGTAGAGTCCCGCGCCGACGCCCGCAAGGATCGCGACGCCGAGGGCCGGGCCCTCCTTCGAGGCAATCGTCGAGATCTCGCAGTTGTAGATGTCGGCGAGCATCTGCCGCCAGAGCTTGCTGGAACCACCGCCGCCGCAGGCCGCCATGTCGTCCACCCGCAGCCCCATCTCGGCAAACACCGACAGGCAGTCCTTCAGCGAATAGGAGACGCCCTCCATCACAGCGCGCAGCAGGTCACGCTTCTCGTGCATGGCGGAGAGACCGAAGAACACGCCGCGTGCGTTGGGATCGAGGTGCGGTGTGCGCTCACCCATCAGATAGGGCAGATAGAGCAGTCGGTTGGAGCCGATCGGGGATTTCGCGGCCTCCTGATCCATCAGGTAGTAGGGGTCGACCCCCATGCCCGCCGCCGTCCGCATCTCGGCGTCACAGAACTGATCGCGGAACCATTTCAGCGAGAGGCCCGCGCCCTGGGTTACGCCCATCACGTGCCAGGCGCCCGGGACAGCGCAGCAGAAGGTGTGCACCCGTCCGGCCGGGTCGATCGCGACCTGATCGGAATGAGCAAAGACCACGCCGCTCGTGCCGATCGTCGTGAAAGCACGGCCGTTCACCACCACGCCGGTACCGACCGCGGCAGCTGCGTTGTCGCCCGCGCCGCCGACAACCGGCGTTCCTGCGGCAAGTCCGGTCTCCTTCGCCGTCGCGGACGTGACGCGGCCGGTAATCTCGGGAGATTCATAAACCCTGCCGAGCAATGCCTTGTCGATGCCGAGCTTTTCAAGTACCTCATCCGACCAGCAGCGGCCGGGGATATCGAGCAGCTGCATGCCGCTGGCGTCCGAGACTTCGGTCGCGTATTCTCCGGTCAGCATAAACCGGATATAGTCCTTCGGAAGCAGGATATGGCGGCATTTCTCATAGATTTCCGGCTCGTGGTTGCGAACCCAGAGGATCTTGGAGGCGGTAAAACCCGTGAGCGCCGGGTTGGCGGTGATCTCTACCAGCCGCGCTTTCCCGACCTTCGCCTCGATCTCCTCGCATTCCGCGGCGGTGCGCTGGTCGCACCAGATGATCGAACGGCGCAGCACCCGGTTGTCACCGTCCAACATCACAAGACCATGCATCTGACCGGACAGGCCGATCGAGGCGACCTCCTCCGGCTTGCAGCCGCTTTTGGCGAGCACGGCGCGGATTCCCTCGACGGTGGCGTTCCACCAGTCGAGCGGCTCCTGCTCCGCCCAGCCGTTCTGCGGCTGGTAGAGCGGATATTCCGCGGTGTGGCTGGCGAGCGGGGTGCCCGCGGTGTCGAAGAGGACTGTTTTGGTGCCGGAGGTGCCGATATCAATACCGAGTAAATAGGCCATGGGACATGACTCCTTTTCATTTGGTTTGTCGGGGTAAATGCAAAGCAGGGCGGGAGCGGCGCTCCCGCCCTGCGGCGCGGTTGGTTATGTAGGGCAAAATCAGCCGAACATCACGGAGTTGACGATGTTCTCGAGATACTCCTGACGGCCGCTCTTGTTGGTCGTCACATCGCCCATCGCGAGCGCATACTTCTCGAGCTGCTCCATCGTGGCCTTGCCGGCGACGATATCGGCGCCGATACCGGTCTTGTAGCTCGCATAGCGATCGGCGACGAAAGCGTCCAGACGGCCATCCTTGACCAGACGGTCGGCGATCCGCAGGCCGAGCGCAAAGGCGTCCATACCGGCGATATAGGCGTGGAAGATGTCCTCCTGCTCGAAGGAAGCGCGGCGGGTCTTGGAGTCGAAGTTCAGGCCGCCCTTCGTGAAGCCGCCGGCGCGCAGCACTTCCAGCATGCACATCGCGGTGTCATAGACATTGGTCGGGAACTGGTCGGTATCCCAGCCGAGCAGCAGGTCGCCCTGGTTCGCGTCGATCGAGCCGAACGCGTCATTGATACGGGCAACGGTCAGCTCGTGCTGGAAGGTGTGGCAGGCGAGGGTCGCGTGGTTCGCCTCGATGTTCATCTTGAAGTCCTTGTCGAGACCGTATTTGCGCAGGAACGCGAGCACCGTCGAGGTATCGAAGTCATACTGATGCTTGGTCGGCTCCTTCGGCTTCGGCTCGATATAGAAATCGCCCTTGAAGCCGATCGAACGGGCATAGTCGACGGTCAGACGCATCAGACGCGCCATATTGTCGAGCTCGAGGCCCATGTCGGTGTTCAACAGGGTCTCATAGCCCTCACGACCACCCCAGAACACATAGCCTTCGCCGCCGAGCTTCGTCGTGATCTCGACCGCCTTCTTGATCTGCGCAGCCGCGAACGCGAAGACATCCGCGTTGCAGGAGGTGCCGGCGCCGTGCATATAGCGCGGGTTGCCGAAGCAGTTCGCCGTGCCCCAGAGCAGCTTCTTGCCGGTCTGCTTCATCAGGTCGGCGAGCAGATCGCTGATCTCGTCCAGACGGGCGTTGCTCTCAGCAAGGGACTCCCCTTCCGGCGCGATGTCGCGGTCATGGAAGCAGTAAAAATCCATGTCCAGCTTATCCATCAGTTCAAACGTCGCATAGGCCTTGTTGCGGGCAATGTCCATCGGGCTGCCGCCGCCATAGGTCTTCGGGGTGGTGCCGACGCCAAACATGTCAGTACCATCGGCGCACATGGTGTGCCAGTAGGACAGCGCAAAGCGAAGCTGCTCGCGCATCGTCTTGCCGGCGATAACCTCCTCCGGGTTGTAGTAACGGAACGCGAGCGGATTGTCGCTCTTCGCACCCTCATACTTTACCTTGGAGATACCTTTGTAAAATTCTTGCATTGCAATTGCCTCCCTTTCAGTATAAAGACACAGGGGGAATCCCCATGCCAGATCTATAAATTATACTTTATTTTGATCTCGTTTTGGGTGTACTGCCGGGGATCGGCAGGTGTCTGGTGGAACAGCAGGTGGTTAAGCAGCAGCTTAACCCCGCTGTAGCCCTGCAAATAGGGCTGCTGGCAAATGGTGGCCGCGATAATGTCCCGATGGATATAGTCGCGGATGGTGTCATTGACATCGCAGGTGATGATGGTTGGATTGGTGAAGCCGCCGGACTGCAAAACCGCCTGCGCACCGCCAATCACACCACCGGCCGCGAAGTAAAGCGCGTTGATCTGCGGATAGCGCGCCAGCGTCTCGGCCACAACACGGAAGGAAAGCTCGTCATCGTCGTCGTTTTCAACCACATCGATGATCTCGGCCCCAGGATAGTCCGATTTCATGACGCGGGAAAATCCATAGACCCGCTGATTATGGCCCAACACCTTGAGCGAACCGGTGACCACCAGCACACGGGCGGAGGCGCCCATCAGCATACCGAGCATACGGGCGGCCGTCTGGCCGGAACGAAGATAGTCACAGCCGACATAGGCGAGCCGATGGCAGTCGTCGATATCCGAGTTGATCACCACGACCGGAATGCCCTTCGCATGAAAGCTGTCCAGCCGTCGGGCGACCTCGGGATGATTGATCGGAGTCAGCACCAGTCCCGAAAGTTCCTCCTCAAGCAGCTCGTCGAGCACTTCAATCTGCTCCTGCAGATTATAACCCTTGATCTGCCGCATTTTCAGCTCGATGGAAAAATCGGAAAAATCCTTGACAGCTTCGCGAATGCCGCGGATAACCTCGTCAAAGAAGAGGTTGCCGACCGAATTCATCAGCACACCGATGGTCAGCGTCTCGCGCATGACCAGCGCTTTTCCAGCCCGCATGGGGCGGTAGCCGTATTCCGCCGCGATATCCAGGATTCGCTGCCGGACATCCGGGCGGACACCGCCGCGGTTGTTGAGCGCACGGTCAACCGTTCCACGTGATACGCCGGCCAGCTCCGCGAGCTGTTTGGATGTGATGCGCAAGCCGTCCTCTCCTTTCCAAAAAAGAAAACTCTGCGGGAGAAAATCAAGCGGACAAATGCCCTCTCATCCCCCTGCGTGCACGAGCACCTGCTTTTCAATATACCAAGCTGAAATGAAATTGTCAATGGCTTCATGCAAAAAAGCACGTGAAAACGTGCTTTTTGTGCGAAATACAATATTGAGAATTGACCGTTCCCTTTCTTTTCGCCTATTCCGCCTCAGACGGGGTGCACATCCCATCCCGTCTGACCGGCAAGCCGGCCAGACGGGTGGTTTGTGCGGGAATAAGGAAAAGGGGAAAACAATAAATAGAAGTAAGCAAAAGAAAGGAAATATGCCTTTGGTACAAACCAGATTCGCTGTGATTCCACGCTGGTCGGATCCGATTTCGTCTATCAGGAGAAACTCGTGATCTTCTCCACCGCATACTGCAGGATCAGACGGGCATCTGTTGTGTTGACAACATCGTCGCGATTGACGTCGCCGAGCGCAATCTGGCTCTCGGTCAGCGTAATCTTCTCAACCGCATATTGCAGCGCCAGACGCGCATCCGTCGTGTTGATCACACCATCGCCGTTGATATCGCCGAGCACCGCGCCGGAAGCTTCCGCCAGCAGCGCCTTCACCGCCTGCTGCACACCCGCCATTGCGGTTTCGATTTCCTTCGCCGAAGCATCGGTCTTCGCGATCACCGCACGAGCAGCCTCAATCGCCTTTTTGGCCGCGTCGAGCGCTTCTTCCTCATACTGCGCGGTGAACTCGCCTGCGATCAGCTGCTCCGCCGTTTCGGTCACGGCCGTCAGCAGCGCGTTGTCCTGCTCGGAAACCTGAATGAACACATCGTCGATCAGGCAATCGAACTCGGCATCCGCCGAGACCGGATGGTCATAGGCGACAACAATGCCGGTGATGGTCTTGCCGACCAGGGAATCGTCCAGCATATAGACAAACCGGTTCCATTCGCCGACCTTGCCCTTGGCGCCGCGGATACCACCCTGCACTTCACTGAGCAGCGTGCCGTCCTCAAAGAGGAGATCCATGAACACATAGCGGCCCTCTTCGTTTTTCGGATAGGTGCTGAACTCAAAGGACAGCCCCTTCGGAACCACGATCTTCGCCTCGTTGATCTGGCAATAGCGATTGACGTTGACGTTGCCCGCGTAGGCCTCGCCCGCAAACTCATAGCACCAGGTGCCGGTTTTGACATATTCCTGCTCGTTGTCCTCGATGGCCTCCGCAATGTCGAGCATCACCCAGTCGCTGCCGTCCCGCTCCTCGAGATAGAGATCACGGGGGCTGAGCGCCGAGGGATCGATCGGCGTCGTGACCGCGTCGACAACCACTTTGTCCTCATTGCGAACCTCGCTCCAGCGAGATTCAAAGCTGTTGCGGAAATAGATCGGGCCCTCGGAATGCGGAACCGGAATCTCAGTCGTGGGTTCGATCTCGCCGCGCATCATCCTGGCAATGGCGCCCGCGAGCCGCAGATAGTAATCGGAGGAGAGCCAGACGCCGTCCGCGGCGTTGGTCTGGAAATACTGCATACCGGTCGGGATATCGAAATAGTCCTGGGCGTTCTTCATGATCGCCGTGCCCTCGTCATATTCGTCGAACATCGCGAAATAGACGCAGGAGGCGCCATAAACCTCTTTCAGCAGGTACGCCTGGTTCCACATAAAGCGTCCGGCCAGGCGGGGATTGTCGTTCGGATAACCCCAGTTGAAGTTGGACCAGGCAGAACCCGCGAGAACAACCGGCTGATAATCGATGCCGTACTTCTCGCAATACTCCATATGCTTGGTCACCTTATCCCGCATCCAGTTCGCCACATTGGTGTTGCTGTAGCGGCCAACCGTCCAGGGGGAGATCATATCAAGCGACTGATAGACGTCGGCAAACTCGTCGTCCTCCTCGGTCCACTCGTTGTTCGGCACGCCGCCGATGACATAGTAGCCGCGCTCCTTCAGCCACTTGATGAAGGCCAGCGCCGCATCATGGGTCGCATAGGAATCGCTGTTCTCATCGAGGCCCCACAGGCAGACAACCGGCTTGCCGTCCATCTGCGCATAGACGGGGGACTCGATCAGTCCGCGGCCCTCAATGTTGTTGACGAAGTCGCCCTGCAGCCGATCAACGGCATACATGTCGGCACCCTTTGCGCCGTTGAGGTCATACATGATATAGAACAGGCGGTCGTACTTCTCCGCCGCGTCCTTTGCCATATCAAGGTTAACACGGCCGTTCTCCTTGCCGATGTTGGTCTCGCCGTAGAAACGCTGGATGGCGAAGCCGTCGATACCGTATTCCTTCATCCAGGAAACGTGCACATCGACCGTCTCATCCTTTTTCGAACTGAAGAGCTTCGCCTTCCGGCCGTCGCCGAGATCTGCGAAGCCGGTCTGCTCCAGCACACTGTCGGGATACTCCGAGATATCCGGCCACATTTCCACCGTGATACGGCCCGCCTCCGGACGGGTGTTGCCGTTCCAGTGAACCCAGCCGGTCTGGCCGCTGCTCGCTGTGAACCACATCTGGTAGCCGGCAACACTTTTGCCCTCGAAATTGTTGCGCGCGGTCATCGCCGGGAACTCCGGCGGATCAATATCATTGACCGGCTTCATGACCGAGACCTTCACCTTCTGGATATAAATCGGGAAGTTGAGCCAGCCGCCCTGGCCATCCGAGCCAAGGCCGATACAGCCGATGCGGATATCGCCGCCGAGCTTGGTCTGGCCGTTTACACTGCCGACCGTGACGTCGCCGCCGGACTGCTGGGCATAGCTCAGCTTGGCGTCAATGGTATAAAAATTCGCGGTCACGAACTCGCCGCTGTCAGTCAGCCGGATACGTCCCGCCTTCTGATAGGGGCTTCCCTCTGCGTTATACTCCATCTCGAAGCTCTGCTGGGATTCCGAGACCATCTCGTTCTTCTCGAACACGTCGAGATAGGTGACCTCGATGGTGAGCGCGCGCTCGTCGCTGCCGATCACATTGTGATCCAGCGACAGGATAATAAAGTCAAGGTTTTTGCCGACCTGGCCGTACCCGTCCAGCGTGACCAGACCCTCGGTGCCGTCAAACTTGCCGAACTGGGCGACCATATTTTTCGCCTCGCCGGTCGAGAAATCGACCCAGGCGACCTTCTCCTCCTCGTCCTCCTCCGCAGCCGAGGAAACCAGCCCCAGCCCGGGAAGCATTGCCAGCAACATCGTCAGAATCAGCACCCAGACGACCGCCCTGCGGGACATGCGCTCTGTCTTGCCGTACATTTTAAGCCCCTCCTGTCAATTTGGTCCTTATTCCGAGTTGATTAGCACTCAATACTGTGCACGTGCACACAACTGATAAAATCATTTTACAGGAATTTCAAAAAAATGTCAAGAGGGTTTCGGAAAAATTGTTTGAAATCACAAAATTCTTCGCCATATCTCGTCAAATCGCGTGATTGGCTCGCAAAAAGGCGTTCCGAAAGGCGCTCGGTCAGAAAAATGCGCGGACTGCTTTGCAGTCCGCGCATGGGACATCACATATTCTCGACCGGCTCGATGCCCAGCACCTCGAGATGCAGCAGCAGCAGACGGCGGGTCAGGCGGATTAGCGCGATCCAGGAGCGGCGGCGCGCCGCATCCGGCTCGTCGACCACCCGGCTGTCTGTCTCTTATACACATCTCCGAGCCCACGAGACCTCTCTACATCTCGTA
>USLV01000027.1 GCA_900555705.1 uncultured Oscillospiraceae bacterium
GGTAGTTTTCGAGGTGGCCGTCGACGGCGGCCACCATGCTGTTCAGCCGCGAAAGCAGCCAGCGATCCATGACGGTCAGCGTATCCGGGTTCAGTGTGTGTTGCGTCGCGTCGAACCCGTCGATGTTGGCATAGAGCACGAAGAACGCATAGGTGTTCCAGAGGGTGCCCATGAATTTGCGCTGACCCTCCACGACCGCCTTGCCGTGGAACCGATTGGGGAGCCAGGGGGCGGAGTTGATATAGAAATACCAGCGGATGGCGTCGGCGCCGTAGGTCTCGAGCGCCTCGAACGGATCGACGGCGTTGCCCTTGGATTTCGACATTTTCTGGCCGTTTTCATCCTGCACATGGCCGAGGACGATGACATTTTTATACGGCGCTTTGTCGAACAGCAGGGTCGAGATCGCGAGCAGGGAATAGAACCAGCCGCGCGTCTGGTCAACCGCCTCCGAGATGAAGTCGGCGGGGAACTGGGCCTCGAACAGCTCCTTGTTTTCGAAGGGGTAGTGGTGCTGCGCAAAGGGCATCGAGCCGGAATCAAACCAGCAGTCGATGACCTCCGGAACCCGCTTCATCTCGCCGCCGCAATGCGGGCAGCGGAGCGTCACCGCGTCGATATAGGGGCGGTGCAGCTCGATCTCCTCCGGGCAGTTGTCGGACATCTCGCGCAGCTCGGCGATGCTGCCGACCGCGTGCCGGTGGCCGCAGGCGCATTCCCAGATGTTGAGCGGGGTGCCCCAGTAGCGGTTGCGGCTGATGCCCCAGTCCTGCACGTTTTCGAGCCAGTCGCCGAAGCGGCCTTTGCCGATGCTCTCGGGAATCCAGTTGATCGTGTTGTTGTTTTTGATGAGATTTTCGCGAACCGCGGTCATCTTTATGAACCAGGAATCGCGCGCGTAGTAGATCAGCGGGGTGTCGCAGCGCCAGCAGTGGGGATAGCTGTGCTCAAAGACCGGCGCGGAGAAGAGCAGCCCGCGCTCGTCGAGGTCGCGGAGAACCAGCTTATCCGCATCCTTGCAGAAGACGCCGGGCCAGGCCGTTTCCTTCGTCATCTCGCCCTTCGCGTCGACGAGCTGGACGAACGGCAGACCGTATTTCCGGCCGACGTTCGCATCGTCCTCGCCGAAAGCGGGGGCGATATGGACAACGCCGGTACCGTCGGTCAACGTGACATAGGAGTCGCAGACGACATACCAGCACTTCTCTTTCGGCTGCACAAAATCGAAGAGCGGGACATACTCCCGGTATTCGAGTTCGCGGCCGGTGAAGGTCTCGAGAATGCGGTAGTCGCCCTGGATGACGCTGTCCACCAGCGCCGCCGCCAGGTAATAGACGGTGCCGTCGTTCTCCAGCTTGACATACTGCTCATCCGGGTTGACGCAGAGCGCGACATTGGACGGCAGGGTCCAGGGGGTGGTCGTCCAGGCGAGGATATAGGCGTCCTCGTCCTTCAGTTTGAACCGCGCGATGGCGGAGCGCTCCTTCACGTCCTTATAGCCCTGCGCGACCTCGTGGGAGGACAGCGGCGTACCGCAGCGGGGGCAGTAGGGAACGATCTTGAAGCCCTTGTAGAGCAGCCCCTTCTCCCAGATCTGCTTGAGCGCCCACCATTCGGACTCGATGAAATCGTTGTGATAGGTGACATAGGGGTTCTCCATGTCCGCCCAAAAGCCGACGGTCGCGGAGAAATCCTCCCACATGCCCTTGTATTTCCAGACGCTCTCCTTGCACTTCTCGATGAAGGGCTCGAGGCCGTATTCCTCGATCTGCTCCTTGCCGTCGAGGCCGAGCAGCTTCTCGACCTCCAGTTCGACCGGCAGGCCGTGGGTGTCCCATCCGGCCTTCCGGGGCACCTGATAGCCCTTCATAGTGCGGTAGCGCGGAATCATGTCCTTGATGACACGGGTGAGGACGTGGCCGATGTGGGGTTTGCCGTTGGCGGTCGGCGGCCCGTCATAGAAGACATAGGGCTCACCCTCGCGGCGGCTGTCGATGCTCTGCTCAAAGATGTGGTGCTCCGCCCAGAAGCGTTCCACCGCTTTTTCGCGCTCGACAAAATTCAGATTGGTCGGCACCTTTTCATACATAGCGCTTGCCTCCGTTTCCAAAAATAAAGAGCCTTTCTCCCATAACGGGACGAAAGGCTCTCGTTTCGCTGTACCACCCATTACGGCATACTACCGGCAACCCGGCCCATATGCGTTCCCGATAACGGCGGAAAACCGGCGAGGTCTACTGAACCGCCCGGCGGACGGTGTTCGACCGGCAACTCAGGAGGGATGTTCGCGCTTTCTCTGTCGGCGCCGGGCTCCCACTCTCCCCGGCTCGCTGTGCCCCTCGATAAAAGGCTACTGTCTCCATCAACGTCTTTCTCTATGATTGGATTTACTATAGCACAACCGGCTGCATTTGTCAAATCGCGAAGCGGGAATATTTCTGGATGAGACGAATGTCCTGCCGGGTCAGGAGACCGTCGTCAAAGGCCTCCTGCAATTCCAGAAAGGTGTCGCCGTCGTGTACCAGCAGCTGGTCGTCGTAATTTGGCAGAGAGATGGTATAGCCGGCGACGGTGTAATCCCGGAACATGGGATGGCACACCGCATCGCGGTCGCGCAGGGCGACGATCTCACGGCCGTCCCAGGTGCCGAAATAGCTGAAGATCTGAATGTCGGGTACGCCCGTTATCGAATCGATTTGGATGTTATTTTCCTCGCGATAACGAATGAAATCCGACTGAATTTTTGCCGTCTGTGTCTCAGTCAGCGGGGGCAGCGGCTCCAGAATGGTACCGGTAGCGGATGTATGATGACGATCGGCGATGTGTTTCAGCTCGGCTTTCGTCAGCAGCTCCCGTCCACAGGCGTCGGGCAGGGAATAAAAGCCTCCCTCGCGCCAGACCAGCAGCTGATTGCCGTATCCCGATACCAGAGGGATACCGGAAGCTTGTCGCTGTCCTCCGCCTTATTCAGCTCTGTCCAGAGTGCCTCGGAAATTTTGCCTTCCCATGATAAAAGCTGTTCATGTTCCGACAATGCCAATCCACTGAGGCAGGAAATACTCAGAAGAGAAAAAGCGAAGAATAAGGACATGACTTTTTGAAATACCTGTTTCATGACGACGCTCTCCTTTTGATTATCTAACTATTAATAAGAAGAAGCCGATCAGCTGGTTCATATCCGATGCTTTCTAACCAATTATAAAACCATTGAGACATTGCATTATTCGTACCGGGCAATTCCTCTGCTGGATCATATATGGAAAATATAATCTCTGTTTCATTCAATTGATAATGTTTTACATGCTGTATTGTATCCTTTCGAACAGAGAAAAGCAGTATATTGGTTGACGGAGCATCCGATACCACATTGGGACTGCCAATGGTACTGTGAATCGTCAAGCAGCCTTGAGAGAGATGTAAATTGTCAATCGTGAGTACAGGCCCAATTACATCATGACTGCGCAGCAGGATAACAGCCGCTTGTTCCTCAAAAAAATTATTGTCCGGCGTCCACGCCTCCGGAAAAATCTCTGTCTGTTCACAAACGGATGTGAATTCTTTGGGTGAGCACGCGATGAAAAGTTGGAATGTCGGATTTGTATGGCGTAGTACTGTTGCATATTGCAGAAAACGGAAATCAATGTCTCCCTCAAACGGTTCCGGAAACGCCTCCAACAGCCCAACCGCATACTGCAGCACAAGTCTGGCGTCGGTCGTGTCGACTGCTCCGTCGGTGTTGACATCGGCGGGGAGCAGGTGCGCCTCGTCAAGCATGACTTTTCCGACAGCATGCTGCAAAATCATTCGGGCGTCGGTTGTATCGACTTTGCCATCACCATTCACGTCACCGATGACAGCGACTGTATCCGCCGCACCATCTTCCGGCGGCAGCACCGTCGCCGAGACGGGAACCATCGTGGACAACAGCATCAGGGCGGCCACAGCGGTCGCCAACAGGCGTTTTCTATATTTCATAGGACAATCCCTCCATCATTTTAGAATACTAAATACATGTTAACACTGCACCAAAAATAAATCAACATATTTTGTAGATTTTTTTCAAACTTTAAAAACATATGGTGCAGTATATGATAGTTTATGCCATAAAAACACCAGCCGTCCCCGAGCGAGAACGGCTGGTGAAAGACCGCCAATATCAATATTGTATTTCTTCCTGCACTGTTCAATAGCGAGTGAAGGTGCAGGAATTGCAGCCGTAGAAGGCATAGTAGCCGATGTCGGTAAGAGAGGCGGGCATGCGGACATTGGTGAGGCCGCTGCAATGGGTGAAGGCGTAATCGTCGATGCTTACGACCAGCGCGGGGATGTCGATCTCCGTGAGAGAGGAGCAGCCGTAGAAACCGTAGTAGGGGATGGCGGTGAGGTTCGCGGGGAGGGTGATCTCCTCCAGAGCGGCACAGTGGCCAAAGGCAAAGCTGCCGATGCTTGTGACGCTGTCCGGGAGATGCACCTCGCGGAGGCTGATACAGCTGTAGAAGGCGCGGTGGCCGACGGCGGTGAGCGCCGCGTCCGGGTCAAAGGTGACGGTCTCGAGAGCGGCGCAGTTGTTGAAGACGTTGTCCCCCATAGTCCCGACCGTCCGTGGGATGCTGATGGAGGTGAGACCGCTGCTGTGGAAAGCGGCAGCGCCGATGTCGGTGGCGGAATGGAGATTGATACCGGTCAGCGAGGCACACTTTGTGAACGCATGGTCGCCGATGGTGCGCAGGTTGATGGAGGTATCGACCTCCTCAAGAGCGGTGCAGCCATAGAACGCATAGGCGGGGACAGCGGTGAGGAGATCGCTGTCGAGGGTGGCGCTCCGCAGGCTGGTGCAATGGGCGAACACATAGTCACCGATGCTGCGGAGGTTGCGCGGGAGCGCGGCCTCGAGCAGGCTGTCGCAGCCATGGAAGGCGCTGAGGCCGATGGTTTGCAGGTCGCCGTCATCGACAAAGGAGACGGCGGTCAGCGAGGCGCAGTCGTGGAACGCATGGGAACCGATATTGGTGACGGCGGCGGGGATGCTGATGGAGGTGAGGCCGCTGCCGTAGAAGGCGGCGATGCCGATGTCGGTGACCGTGGCGGGGAGGGACACCACCCGAAGGGCGTCACAGTCGCGCAGAGCGTTGGCGCCGACCGAGGTGACGGTATAGGAGCGATCGTCGCGTGTGATGGTCTGGGGAATGGTGACGCTGCCGCTGACCAGCTCGGGGGAAAAGGTATGGTTCACCATGGCGGTGCCGGCGGAAGAGAGCTTGTAGGCAATCGCGCCTCTGTAGAAGATATTGGAGGGGATGACGCTGACGGCAATACCGTTTTGCAGGGCATGGGAATGGGCGGAGCTGCCGGAATAGACGGTGAGGGTGAGATTTGGGCAGTCCGCAAAAGCGTCGGAGGCGATGGAAATGTCGGCAAAGGGGGCAGTAAAAGCAGATTCCGGGATGAGGACGTTCTGAAGATGGGTGTTCCCGGCGAAAGCACGGCTGCCGACGCTGTCCACGTCGACGATGAAATGGGACAGGGTGCGTCCGGCGGGATAGGCGACCAGCTTGTGGCTGTCGGAGGACTGACGACGGTACAGGACACCGTCCCTGCCGTAATAGTCCGCATCGTTTTGGGGGCAGAAGATGTTGGCGATGCCATTGTTGCCCGCGAACGCACCGTCGGCTATGGAAGAAATGGTGCGCGGGATGGTCACGGTGGTGAGGTTATCGCAGCCGGAGAAGGCAAATTCGCCGATGGATTTCAGATAGCCGTTGTCGAGATCAATACCGCTGATCTGGCAGTCCTTGAACGCATTGGGCGCGATCGAGGTGACATTGTACCAGTTCGATCCGAGCTGTATACTGGATGGAATATCGATACCCCCCATATGGTCTGTCGCTATAGCAGGATTGACACCATCGCCTATAGCTACAGTGGTATCGGATAATAACTCGTATTGTATGTCATCCACTTCGATATTGGAAAGATATTTTTGTAAATTGGACAGGGGAGTTCCGTTCGTTACATGGGACCTTAACAGAGCGTTATCTTCCTCATCCACTACACCGTCATAGTTAAGATCACCTCTGGTCAAATGAATATCAACTGAATAGGTTGTTCTTGGATACATGGAATCCACATATCCGTATGTGCGGTCAACAGGGGTACTTCCGATGCAATTTCCCAGGTTGTCGGTAAATTTTAATCCGCCCGTATACACGTTAGGGATAGAAATATTGGTGCTATGTTCAAGATAGAGCCGTTTGGAGTCATTGATGATGACATCAAGGTCGGGTATATAATCCGAATAGTCAATTAAAAATGTATATGTCATAGGGCTGCCTTTGGGAAAGTTACCGGCATAGAGTTTCGACCATTTATATTGTACAGCAGAAGCAGAAGCGGAGGTGCTGGGGTTGAACGCCCCTGTATACGACTTGGAAATGCCGGAAAACAGATTGGGAGTGCCATCGTTCTGGGTATCAAAAAATACCGTCGCTTCCGCGACTAGATTGACATCTTTTTTTGCCACGGTTATGTATCGAAAGTCATTGGCGCTTAAAAACTCATCTTGGGAAAAAGCGGCCTGTCGTTGCCCGTTTTTCGGAATATTTTGCCAGCTTCCGTCACCGGAGACCTGCGATACCATATTTAATGCGTCGTACATAATCCAGACATAGCCATTATTATGATACTCGATACCGTGTGAATTGGCTATTTTGAAGGCGCCTGTTTCAGCCTCCTCTATGATACCGTCTCCGTTCATATCGCATTCAATGGTATCGTCATATCCGACAATGGTCAAAGCATGTACAGACTCATTAAGAGCCACGCATGTAATGGCCTTGCCTCGGTTATCCCGCGTTTCCTTGTACTGAGATCCACGAAAACTATACATCGTCACATTTAAGACTCGGCCTTCGTTCAGAAGAGTTTTGGCAAATGTTAAATCTGGATCATTTGGACCGGTAATGCTGTTTTGTGCTGTATCCAGCGATGTAAAATAACGCTTATCTACACGGTATTCAAGAGCCTGTCTTTTTAACGCGGAATTATTTGACAGTTCACGATGATCCGTATAAGGAAAATCCGCCCATGTCAGACTACCATACGTTTGTAATATATTGTAGTTATTGGAATAAGAAGAGCCCTCTTTCTTCCAATTATTTGCAAGACTATATGTGAATTTAGGAGAATACTGATTGGATTCGATGGAAGCGTCATACTGGCTGGAAGGTAATCCCAAAACTTCATGCTTGTACTTGTTCACCTCATAGGTAAAGGCATAATATGTGGAGGCATAAGACGTGCACGATCCACCAACTTGCTTTCTAATAGGTGGAAAATATTCTCTGTCGGTTTGTCCGGTTTGAACCAACTGGCTGTTGTCAACGCTTTCCGGCAATGCGGACATGGACGATCGCAGGATTGTATTTCCCTCCACAATCGTATAGCCATCCATGGATTCGTCGGGCAGCCCGCCAAGCGGATACAGTTCCTGCTCCAGAGAGTCGGTATCGGCGGCTGCAATTGGAAGAAAGGAAAAAGCGGGCAATATCAGTAATAAGCATAGACTGATGGCGAGAATACGCAAATGTAATTTTTTCATATGAATTCACTTCCCAATTATAAGTTATAAAAATAAATTTATCTACTTATGGATCACGAGATACAGATACCCATAATGATCATCCGCTGTTGCCTGGAGTAAAATACGTCCCGGTCGATGCAGCGTGACAAGTCCTGTGTCGTCTACGGACGCAATGGAGGGGTCACTGGAGGTCCATTGAACGGTTCCTGGATAGTCACCGCATCCGTAAGTGACGTAAGCGGTGAATTGGAGCTGAAGATTTTCTTCGTATATAATATCAAAATTATCACAAAATGCATCCGGAAGAGCACCGTTATATAGAATCGTTACATCCTGTACGACTGGGTCTGGCCGCAAAACACCGAGGGGAAAGCTGAGTATATACCGTCGAAAGCAACGGCCATCCTCCAGTGTCGCAGTAATGAGGGCTTTTTTGTCATCGTCAAAAATAAGGATACAGCCGGCTGGGTCTACAGAAACGCCCGCTGCATTGTTGGATGACCAGGTGACGGCACGTTCCGTGGGCTGACCGTTTTCAAACAAATAGAGCCGTGTATCCTGATAGACCCCATAAAAGAAATGGCCATCTATTAAATAATCCCATTCCTTTGCCGGCCTTTCGTCGTGCATAAGAACAATTTCAAAGGCCGTCTCCGGCTCCGGGAATTCCGTGATCTTCTTCACGGCATATTGGAGGATCAGCCGGGCGTCGGCGGTATTGACCCATCCGTCGCCGTTGACGTCGGTCATCTCCTGTTCCACCTCATCGAGCTGCATTTTGCCGACCGCGTGCTGGAGAACCAGCCGCGCGTCGGTCGTGTCGACTTTACCGTCGCCACTGACGTCGCCGCTGGGAGCAACTGCGTCTGGCGTGACGTCCTCCGGCCGAAGCACCGTCGCCGAAACCGGCATAGCCATACAAAACAGCGCCGCTGCTGTCACGGCGCATAACAGCTGTCTCCAAGTTTTCATATACAGATCCCCCTTATATTAAAAGGATAACAACCTAATTAATATATTGTATTTGTGCAAGGCTTTTCGGCTGATGGAACGGTATCCATTGTGTAACAGGTACTCTATCCGTTTGTACCCTATCTGTATATTACGTGTTTACATGCAGTCTTGTCAATAGAATTTAATAAATATCCACATAAAAATGGATAAATTGGTAGATTTTACAAATAAACGGCTTCGCTTTTGGCAGTCACGTGGGGCGGGAAGCTGCGCCTCCCCCGGCTTGACAAGCCATGGGAATGGGGTGTACAATAAAGAGGTATACCTTTATCAGAAAGGCGTGTTTCCATGAGCAGATTGAATGGCTCCGACATCGTGATGGAATGTCTGTTGGAGCAGGGGGTGGACACCGTGTTCGGTTATCCCGGCGGCGCGGTGCTGAATCTCTATGACGCCCTGTACAAATACAGCGACCGCATCCAGCATGTGCTGACCGCACATGAGCAGGGGGCGGCGCATGCCGCAGACGGCTATGCCCGCGCGACCGGCCGGGTCGGCGTCTGTATCGCGACCTCCGGCCCCGGCGCGACCAACCTTGTGACCGGCCTCGCGACCGCGCATATGGATTCGATCCCGATGGTCGCGATCACCGGCAATGTGACTGTGCCGCTGCTCGGTCGCGATTCGTTCCAGGAAGTGGACATCACCGGCGTGACCATGCCGGTCACAAAGCACAACTTCATTGTCAAATCTATTGATCGGCTGGCGGACACGGTACGGCTGGCCTTTGAGATCGCGAAGAGCGGGCGCCCCGGTCCGGTACTGATCGATATCCCAAAGGATATCACCGCCGCCGAGACCGACTATACGCCGCAGCCCGCCCGGGCAGCCCGCCCGGCCCAGCCGCCCAAGGCGGATCGGATTGAGAAAGCGCTCGCGCTGCTGGCGGGCTGTCAGAAGCCGCTGATCTATTTCGGCGGCGGCGTTATCGCCTCCGGGGCGGAAGCGGTGCTCCGGCAGCTTGCGGAAAAGCTGGACATGCCGGTCTGCGCCTCGATGATGGGGCTCGGTGGCTTCCCGGCCGATCATCCGCTGTTTCTCGGTATGGTCGGCATGCACGGCACCCGCGCCGCCAACCGCGCGGCCAAGGACTGCGACCTGCTGCTGGTCTGCGGTGCGCGGTTCTCCGACCGCGTCGCGGGCAACCGCACCGGCTTCGCGCCGAACGCACAGGTGATCCACTGTCTCCTATACACATCTGACGCTGCCGACGAAGCTAGAAGTG